>NZ_JAUBPP010000063.1:0-1181 GCF_036700765.1 Microcoleus sp. S1D4 | reverse complement strand
TATAGCAATCCTAAATGATTTTCTAGACCTAGAGCAATCCTAATTGATTTTCTCCGTGTAACTATATTTATGTATTTTGGGGAAATCAAATTTTTGCCCCTTAGTAAAAAATTCAAACAAAAATTTCACAATCTTAAAAGACCTACATAAATACCAATACTTTCTTAAAAAGTTTTTAGCTTGTAACCAAATATCTTCAACGGGATTTTGTTGGGGAGCATTTGGAGCAAATAAAATACAAGTAATTGACCACTCATCAGGCTCTTTGCCACCATTTACTTCTAATAAAAAATCTCTAAATTCGCCATATTTATGATAACTGGCTCCATCCCAAATCAAGATAATCTTGCGATTCTTATATTTATCTTGTAAGTATTTTATAAATTCAACTGTTGATTTTCCATCCCCAGATGGATGACTCTGAACATGGAATTCTTTGCTTTGATAATTGAGTGCGCCAAAATAAGTTTGTCTATCTTTTTCATTGGTAATTGGGACTTCAATTCTGATTTTTGATTGACCCCAAACGTAACCCGTTAGATCGCCATGAAGTAGATGACATTCATCTATAAATAATACTATTATTTGCCCGGATTCTATGCCCGCCTTGTTTTTGAATAAAATATTGTTAATTTCTTCCGTCTTTTTTTTTACCAGTTCGACCTCATATTTCGGATTGATTTTTTGAGTTTTTTTCCAACTAATTTTCGCCCGATCGAAAAGTTCATAGTAACTCTGTTTTGATTTATAGATCACACCAAACTCTCGCTCTACATAAGTAACCAGCTCATCTAAATTCCAATATTCTTTATTCTTTAGCCAATCAATTACTTCAGTCTTTTGTAGAGCTGTTAAATACCCTTTTGACCCTTTATGCCCTAGCTTGATTCCTTCGATGCCTTTGGTTTGAAATTGTTTTTTCCAATGACCCACAAAAAAATCACTTACACCGAGAATTTTGCTAATCTCATGGTAGAACTTGCCTTCGACAGCCATCCTTACAGCTATTGCTCGTTTAAGTTCTCTTGCATCGATATCACTTTTAATGAAAGATTCTAATTGAGTTATTTCCTTTTCCATATCTTGGAGGGGCCGTTTTAAGTTATTCATTTTTTTATTGTCACAATCAAGTATTGCATATAATTGTATCATAGTCTTGATAATGATTTAGGATTGCTATA
>NZ_JAUBPP010000055.1:0-5969 GCF_036700765.1 Microcoleus sp. S1D4 | reverse complement strand
AAGGAACTAAGGCGATGGATGTTTTCATGTCTCTGGTGGCGACTACCCGCAAATTAGGAATTAGCTTTTTTGAATATTATCGTATTTCTCACCGGGGAAATATTCCAGCTCTGGGGATGATTATTCGCGAACAATCTTCGCTTTGTTCTTTCGGTGTGTCCTGGGATTATTGAAGAAGTTTAAAAAAAGATAACTGCTTTGAATTATCGGAACTTAATTCCTTTATTAAGTGTTACCCCACTGTTAATTGTGACTGTTCCAAAAAGACTGTAATATCCTTGACTTCGTGATTGAGAATACATTATTTTAATCAAGATTTAGCAGCCAGGAAATGCGAGATTTTTGTATCTAAATTAAGATATTTGTACAATTAAATTAAAATTCTACAATTCCGAAAAATTAATGCTTACCGCAACTTATTGAGCGGATACGTCTAGACTGTAAACCATTTTTTTCTAATTAACTATTTTTATCCATTTTATCACGATCTTGCCTCTGTCTCACATTTATTTGAAATGACTATAACAAATATTCACCAATCTCTTGACATCCATAAGGGACACAAGGGATGCCACAAAAGCCGGACTCATCCAAATAGTATAAATCAATTTTTTCCTCATCTTCTAGTTGTTTTAATGCTGACAATTTTTGTTTTTTTTTCTTTGTATTCTATAGGGTCTGGCTTTCCCCCAACACCTCGACGCATCCTATGCCAACTCATATTTTTTTTTGATTATTCTCTTAATTGTTTCCGTACTTGTATTAATAGACCATTCTTTTTTGATTTTTTGTACTACTTGCTTTAATTGTTTTGGTTCCAATTTTACCCAATTTTTAATTTGAGCAGATTCTGCCGGATTAAAGATTTTTTTCTGCCTCTACCTGGTTTATTATATAATCCGAGCATTCCCTTATTTTCCCATCGATTCAACCAATTATACATAGTCTTATAACTAATTTTAAATATTTTCAGCAGTTTTTCATTTTTGAAGTCTTGTGAAACCCAAATTAAAAGCTGTGTTCTTTGGCGCACTTGATGATGTCTGCTTTCGCGATAAATTTGATTTAGCAATTTCAACGAAAGTGGATTGATGTCTCCAAGTAAAAACATATACAATTTCCTTGAATACGATTCGATATTTTTAGTATATCATATTAGTGGGTTTGTGTAATTAATTTTGTTGAGCTACTTATATTCCCCGATAAATCATTTCTAATGCAATCCGTTCAATTGGTACTCCTAATTCATCTGCAACCGCATCTCCTAAGTCTACTAAAACTGCATAAAATAGCCAAGCAGCCCAGATTTGGAGCTTGATTCCGTTTAATAGACCTCTTGCAAAATAATTTTCTGCTATAAGTAATTAGACAGAATTAATTACACAAATACATGGTAGAATGATATTCCAGGCAAAATTATGAGTTAATTAGAATTTCATATGATGTTTATCAGGAAAATAAATCCTCTTTCGTCTAAATTACTCGACTCGACTTCATCGGCAAAGCCGACATCATCAAGTAGGTCAGAGATCACATTGCCTCATATTAGCTTCGCAAGGAGTAAAAAAAGTAGAGTTAATGAATATTTTCAGAATAAGTTATAAGACACTCTATAACTGGTTCAATCGGTGGGAATCAGAAGGAATGATAGAACTTTATAATAAACCAGGAAGGGGATCATCCCGGTTTTGTAAATATCCGAATAAGTGTAAAATAGTTAAAATCAATAAAAGTGTCAAAAAAAGTCGAGAAAAAGAGCCATGACCCATGAAGAACTAGAACAGTTGCAATTCTTTTCGGCAGAAATTGCTAAAATTTCGTATAACAATACACCGCCAAGTGAACTGACCAGTCTGGAAAATATTGAAAAACATCTCAGGCAACAATGGCTTGAAAAAGTGGTCCACAAATCGGTTTTTTTTATCAAAGAAGCAACAGGAACAGAACAAGGACGACCCCAGCGAGCGTAAAAAGCTGTATTGGTGAACTAATAATTACTGAAAAACAGGTCGAAAAATTAGAGTTCAAGAAATCTACTCGATTATCTCCATTATTTGAAAAATGCTGTCTCCGTCAAATAGCTAATCTTTCCTACTTCAAGGCTGCCCAAGAAATGGAAGTTCAGACAGGAGTAAAGATTGGCCACACTTGTTTACACCGAGTGGTAGAAAAACAAGAATGGTCAGGACCTCATGCCAAAATAGAGGTGAAAGAAACAAGCATAGATGGAGGGAAAGTCCGTCTGAGAGGGAATTTAGGAGAAGGGTCTCATTGGCAAGATTATAGAACCCATTTGACATCTTTTACGGTCTTGTGGTAGCGTGACCGTAAAAGCATTATCCAGTAGCGGCCATGCCTTATTATAGCAGTCTAACGGATTCAGAATGGGAAACAATTGAACCCATACTACATGAGGTATTGCCCAAAAAGAACCGAACTAGACCATGTAACTGGACAAAAAGAGAAATCTTAGATGGAATTTTATATCAACTAAAAAATGGCTGCAATTGGCAAGACTTACCCAAAGACTTGCCACCCTATTCCACTGTATATTGGCATTACAAGCAGTGGCGAACACAGGGAGTCATAGAAGAGCTGATGAGGGTGTTACATGAGCAAGTGCGTGCACAGCTAAAAAAAAAGCCCAATGGACTACATTGATGATTATAGACTCACAAGCCGTAAAAAATACTGGTAATGCTAGTATTGAGTCAAAAGGGTTTTGTTTCTACAAGTCTACAAATGGTATTAAAAGACACCTAGCCGTTGATACACTTGGGTTTCCATTCTTTACCCACTGCACAAAAGCTAGTGTATCAGATGATGCTGGTTTGATTGAAATTTTGACTTTAAACATCGATTATTTTAAGTCCAAACCTCTAAATATTCCGAAAATTATACTCTTAGTAGACAATGGTTATCATCCCGAACATCTCACAAAAGAGTTAGAAAAAATTTATCCCTAAATTATGACAAAAATCAAGTTTGAACTTTCAGAAAAGCCATCAAAAGCCGAAAAAAAAGCTCAAGTAAAATCAGGATTTGTCCCAGTTAAAGTAAGGTGGGTCATTGAACGGTCAAATGCTTGGATGGAAAGATGTAAAATTTTGGTGAAGAACTTTGAGAGAAGTTTGGCAGGGGCGACTGCCAAACTCAACCTTTGTTTTATTAGGCTGATGATTAGAAGGCTTGCACCCCTCTTCTTAGATGTCAAATGGGTTCTATAAGGCAGTGCGGTTACATGAAAGTTATTATGGGGCTTTTTATCAAGAGAATGAAGAGTTAATTAACTATATAAACCATCAGCCATTAGCCGATCTATTAACTTGTTGGGGTGATGGACATGATGGAATATGGAATATTATGAGCCAGTTAAATCGTGGTAAAACCAGACGCGAAATTTTAGATTGGTATCATTTAATGGAAAATTTATATAAAGTGGGAGGGTCGTTGAAATCTCTAGCCCAAGCCAAAGAATTTTTGTGGCAAGGTCGGGTCGAACCTACCCTAAATCTATTTAAATATTGTCCCAAAAAAACCGCTAAAAACTTTTGCAAGTATCTAGAAAAGCATCCCTCTCGAATTGTTAACTATGAGCAATTATCATCAGACAAGATTTGTTCCATAGGCTCGGGAGCGGTAGAATTGACTGTTAAACAAATAGATAAAAGGTTGAAAATTTCGGGAGCTCAATGGTTGAAAAAAATGTCAATCAAATGCTAAAACTTCGTTGTGTTTACCTCAACGATCTCTTGGCTATTTGAGGCTTTTGCAAAACCGGGATGCTCCCCCAGGAAGAGGTGCTAAATCACTATTTAACTCTTCGCAGAAAGCCCCAATCAAAGAGTGGGCTAAACAAGAGCCAAGGCAATTAAAAAATGTTAGCCAAAAGGTTCAAGAAACCTGGGGAATAAGTCCGAGCATAAAAACAATTCAAAGAATAGTAAAAATGCTAAATATGAGTTGGCACCGTATGCGTAAAGGAGTTGCCGCAAAGCCTCCAGCCCATGAATGAATATCAAGATAAAAAGGCACAACTAGAAGAATTAAAGCGATTGGACGATCGGGGAGAAATTGATTTATATTACTTCGATGAAGCAGGATTTTGTTGGATTCCTTGTGTTCCCTATGGCTGGCAGAACATTGGAAAATATTTAGCAATTCCTAGTCGTCGTCAGCCTATGAATGTACTAGGAATCATGAATCGAAATAACTATCTTGAAACTTATGTTTCATCTCAAAGTATTAACTGAGATGTGGTTATTGCCTGTATTGATGCTTTTTTTCCCGCAGTAGATCAGCCAACGGTAATTGTCACAGCTCAAGCTTCTATTCACACCAGTGATGCTATTCTTGACAAAGTTGAAGAGTGGAAACAACGGAATATTACTCTTTTTGAGTTACCTTCTTACTCTCCTAAATTAAATTTAATTGAAATCCTATGGCGGTTTATCAAGTATGAATGGGTTGAGATATCTGCTTACAAAAGTTGGGAAACTTTCGTTGCATCTGTTGAAAAAATTCTGAAAGAATTTGGAGAAAACTATGTAATTAATTTTGTCTAGCTACTTAATAAAGGGCTTGGCTTAAGTGAAGCAGATTGCAGGTTATATCAGCACTTTACAATTATGAGTTAGCTGTGGGGTCTAAAACTCAAAACCTTTAATTATAATATATATTTTTTTGCAAGAGGTCTAATGAACCTGTCCATAAATAACTAAGATTTAATAATCTTTTTACTGTACAAAATGCCTCTTCAATTCGCCAGCATCTTTGATATAAATCTGCTACTACATAGGGGGGCAATATTTCGGGTTCTCGGACACTTGTCAGATAAGAACGCCAGGAAGTCTTGGAGCGAATCTGTACTAATCTTATAGTTAAAGCTGGTGTTCTTTTTGTGCCTGTACCTATTTTAATTATCTGGTCTTTGACATCATAAGTATTGGTTAATACCCGTTCGACTTGATAGGATGCACCTTTCTTTATTCGAGTGATAAATGCAATTTATTGGTCGATGAGTTGTTGCCAAAAAGCGAAGTGATAGAAGCCTCGATCCAATAAGAGCAAGGTTTTTGGCTTAACTATTTTTAGTAAATCTTCTTCGAGCATGAGTATCTGCTTGTTTGGGATTTGTCCAAAACCAAATTTCTTCGGGAAGATGAGTTACTAGATCTATAATTACTCCAATTTTTCCGGCTAATTGACCAATTGGCACATCTGATAAACTTTGTAGCTTCTTAAATAATGCTTCTAATGTTGAGCCATCAGCTATCCAGATATTATCAAAGTTTTTTAAGGCAAATTATACGCTATCTGATAGTGGTGTTGATTTTCTTTTTAACCATTTTTGGCGAAAATGAGGCAATAATTCTTTAAATACTTTTCAAATAAAATTGCTGGAAAAGTTAAAAATCTTTGCGATAATGCTTGTTGACTAATCTCTTGCGGTTCACACCATAAAAATCCCTCTCTATTTAATAATCTGGTTAATTCTGTTACTCCTGCTACGTCTCGCCATAAGAAACTTAATATTGCTGCCATCATTAATGGTAGTGTCAGAATCCTATCTCTTAGATTTAGTTGGCGATAAAAAGTTTCTTGGGCAGCCATTGCCGGAATTAATAAATCTTCCAGGTGATTCGCGATCGCTTCATTTTCTACTTGGGGACGATTTTTTTCTTTGCATGATCTCGGTTAATTCTTTTTTTGCTACTCATAACTGGTTCAACTATGGCTCAACTGCCTGCGAAATAGATGTTTCAGCCTATTTTACATTTTTTGGTGTACCCCCTTGACAATGTGCACTTTTTCTTAACTTGTCACAAATGGGCAACGATTCACGGACAATGGATCAAGAAATTAGGTGTAGAAATTTATGCTGGGCGGAGTTCGGAGCATCAAGACAAAACCCCACGACAAAGTGAATTTAGTCTGAGCCTCTATGGACAACGGTGGATCTATGGGAT
>NZ_JAUBPP010000054.1:2101-6365 GCF_036700765.1 Microcoleus sp. S1D4 | reverse complement strand
CGAAAAATCTTCTCTTCATCCCTTGGGTTTGTCTTGGCAACTAGAATAACTCCTTCCCCTACTTATTGAGCCGATACAAACAAAGGACTATTGTTTCAATGCGAATGTTGTAGTCATGAGTTACACGCTGATTTGATTGGTGCACGAAATATTGCAATGAGAGCGTTGCTTGTCCGGCAAGACTGGATGAGTACGGGGAGCTTGTCAGCATCCCCTAATGTATCGGGCCGTGAAACTAAAGCTGAGATTCTCTCTAGATTCTCGGAATTGCGGTGGAGCTCAGATACAAGCCCACACCATAGAGGTACTCCGCTTGGTGATGGGTAGTTGACCAATCATTAGTGTAATTGATTTAACGAAATTAACCGATATTTGTGACTTCTGTATCGTGCATCAAGGAAATTAGCAATCAACATTCTCATGAAGCTTATCCAATACTTCTGGTGGTTCTGGCATTTTGCCTGCTGTTTACAGGCTTTTTAAGAAAAGTTTTTTACAATAAGTCGGGACGGTTTTTAATCACCAACTGTAGAATCATAGTTAGTTGATTTGAGATTTTATATTTCAATACAGTTCACTTGAGATTATCTGAAAATAGAAACGAAGCAAACAAGAATATTTATTTTTCATAACTTTTTACCGCCTGCATCGTCTTAAATAAACCGTATTGCTTTATAATCAACGCTACTACTGCGATAATGATATCTACTAACTGTAGCACGATTTTATGAAAATGGTATAAGAGTTTTGCGATCGCTAGCGCGTGCAGTATCAAATACTAAATCCGAATTGTTTTTTTGAGGGCGTTGCTAAACTTGAATATGAATTCAGATTGTTCGCTATCAACCCAAGAGGATTTGCCGGCTTCATATTCATAAACCATAAACCTAGTTAAATCATAAATTTCTAGTTGATAATCCTCAATCTTTCACAATAACCCGGTTTCTTTCTTGTGAGTAAATCCTGCTTAAGAAAGCCGATTTGACTCAGTTTGATTTACCCGCAATTGGGATGTTGATTCCCGTCTTGCCTTCAGCCACCGTCTCCGTTCCCAATTCACCGAACCAGTGATTAGTAAAACACTGGGTATTAAGCCGATGAATACATAGAGAATACGACTATAAATTCCGCCAAAAAGACCGAAATGAATAGTACCCATCGCAATCATAAACTTTAACATAGGTGGCGGTTCTACAACGCGATTCACTGTCAACACTTCCCCACTATATCGGTTCAGTTCTACATTACTCAGAGCAAACCGAATTAACTCGTGAGGAAGTTGCTTGCTAACTGTAATTTTTTCTGGTTCATGTTCGTCAAAAACTACATAAGTCGTTTTTCCATCCGGCATAGCTGCATCAGCTTTGCGTAACAGTTGACTTAAAGCTATGGGTTGTTTCGCAGGGGGCAAGACTTTGGCCAATTGCGGAGGTTGCAGTTTAAGGGTATGAGAAAATTCTCAAGTAGGAATTCTACTAACTCTCTACTTGATGGTAGCAATCCCTAACTTAGCTCCCTTAATTCGGCGCAATCGATCCATAACTTCCACAACATTTCCGTGATTGACACCTTTATCCGCGTTCAAAATAATTAAAGAAGTCTGATTAGAACCCATCACCTCGCGCACCGCACCCTCAATCTGGTCTAAGTTGACTGGCTTTTTATCAACCATTAATTTTCCCGATTCATCAATGGTGATGGTAATTTTAGAAGGTGCTTCCTGACTTTGAGAGGTTGTCGCTTTTGGTAAATTTACCGGCAAACCCTCAGATTTGGATAAAGACAGAGAAGAAATGATTAAAAACGTCAATATAGCGAATACCACATCAATCATTGGCACGATATTGATCTGAGCAATGTTATCGGGTTCATCGGGTAGACGCATAGTTAGATTCTCTCGGTAGTTTTTCGTAGCGGTGACGGTACAATAATTCTAGCTGCCCTCCAGCTTCCTGAATAAAAGCAATTTGTTGTAAGTAAAACCCGCGAAACATATTGGCAAATAACAGCGTAAAAATTGCCACCACTAACCCCGTTGCCGTAGATACCAGAGCTTCGCTAATCCCACCGGTAACGCCTGCTGCATTGCTGCTGCCGGCTTCTCCCAGTTTGAGCGAGCCAAAAGTAGTAATTAATCCCAAAACAGTGCCGAGCAACCCAAATAGTGGGGAAAGGCTGATAATGGTATCAAATATTGTATTAAATCGCTTCAGAATAGGGATTTCTGCCTGAGCGCCACTTTCTAGGGCCAAACGAAATTCTTCGATGTTGGGCGAGTCTAATTCTAAAGCTTCTAAAAAAATCCGGGCCAAAGGCAAATCGGCGTTTACTTGTAATTTTTTGATGGCGGAATTGGGGTTTTCGCGGTAGAGATTTAGAACTTCTCGCACGACTCGCCGCTGCCGCCGATTTACCCGAAACCAAAAGGCAAGACGCTCTATAATCAACGCTACTGCTGCGATTGACGAGGCAAACAGGGGCCAAGCAACAATGCCGGCAGCGCGAAAAATGTAAATCAAAGTATCCATTAGAAGGTATCCATTAGTTTGTACTCTCGCGAGATCCGTCGATCGCAGGGGGTCTAATGCTGCAACCCCTTGCGACAGAAGGCTGGTAGATGTTTCTGTGTCAAGTTGGCACAAGTGATTCAGACGGAGAATTGTTTCACTCCTTGGCGCGATCGCGATCGCACTTCCCGCACTACCTGTATCTGAGTATCTTTGCCTGTAGTCGAAATGCTCCTACTGTTATCCCTATCGATTTTTCTGTCAGTGCTTTGTTGCTAAAATTTGCATTAGGAGTTGACAATAGTAGTCAATAATTAAAAAGATTCTCAACTAGAATTTCACGATTGTTCGGGAATGTCAAGCGATCGCACCCAAAATACTATACAAATTAACTATATTATAGTTTATAAATATAAGCGATAATTATAAATTAAAGGCTTGAGAATACTGATTTTTTTTGGTAGAGTATGGCTTAGAGTATTGCAGTTAAGGAATTTGGGAATTTTATCTGCCCGAATTCGACCGCAAACAGCGCCCGCGTGAGTAACACAGACAGCAAAACAGAATGCTAGGTGATAGTATAAACTCGCTATATAAAAAACCAATAAATGAGAATAATTATAATCTAACTAAGGAAGGAGATTCATCAGGCATGAGTTTTTCAAACGTTTCGGCGACGCAAAGACAACAAGAACAAGAGGCTCTCAAAAAAATTCTGGCGATCGGCCTGCTAGCCTCAACCATACTGCACGCTGTTGTACTGCCCTTGAGCCTCAAGTTGGTGGTCAAACCGGCTGAATTTCCAGACGATGCCATTGAAATTGTCATGCTGGATGAACCTAAAGTAGAGGAAATCAAGCCAGAGCCAGCTATTCAAGAAAAGGTATCTCCCCCGCCGGAGACATTCAAACCAGAACCGCCACCAGAGCCAACTCCCCCAGAAGAGCCACCCGTAGCAGTAACGCCACCGCCAATTCCAGAGGCGCCACCCGTAGCGGTAACGCCACCGCCGATTCCAGAGGAAGCCCCGGTAGCAGTAACGCCACCGCCGATTCCAGAGGAAGCCCCGGTAGCAGTAACGCCACCGCCGATTCCAGAGACACCTTCTGCGATCGCACCTAAACAGGATTTGACTCCCCCAGAAACTCCTCCAAGCCCGATCGCCAACGAAACCAAAACCCCATCGCCCGATCCTCCCAAAAATGATAGCCCGATCGCCAGTGAGGAACCTCCTAAAAGCGAACCACCCGTTACCCAGTCTCGCCCCAAGAGCGCTGAGAGTTCCCCAGATTTTACTGCAGATGCTGGAAATCCCAAGTCATCGAATAGTCCTGAAAACAATAACTCGCCCTCGCCATCCTCAGAGGCATTAAATCCTGCTTCTGGCCCCATAGCCCGATCGCCAGCAGCCGGCCCGCCAGTCACAGCTATCAGGCCAGGAGGCGGCAGCAATTCGGCAAGTGCGATCGCCGATGTCACAAATCCAGCAGGAAATCCCGCCCCGAGTGAAAGCGAAATATCTTCCTCAGAGCCATTTGCGGCCGGTTCTGGCCCCATAGCCCGATCGCCCGCAGCCGGCCCGCCAGTCACAACTACCAGGCCTGGAAGCGGCCGCAATTCGGGAAGTGCGATCGCTGATGCCACAAACCCTTCCTCTGGCCCCGGAGGCGGAAACCCCCAGAGTGAAAGCGAAATATCTTCCTCAGAGCCATTTGCGGCCGGTTCTGGCCCCATAGCCCGATCGCCCGCAGCCGGCC
>NZ_JAUBPP010000054.1:0-2001 GCF_036700765.1 Microcoleus sp. S1D4 | reverse complement strand
CGCCAGTCACAACTACCAGGCCTGGAAGCGGCCGCAATTCGGGAAGTGCGATCGCTGATGCCACAAACCCAGCAGGAAGTCCCTCGAACTCAGCATCCGGTGGTAGTGGAACTGGTGGGGGAGGCTCTTCAGAGCCCTTTGGCAGTGGTTCGGGCTCAGTGCCAAAACCGAAAAACTCTGGTGGAGGGGGGAGTGCTTCCCCTGCTTCGGGCCCGGCACCAGGCACTTGCATTAGCTGCGGTAAACCTGAATATCCCAGCGCCGCCAGAAAAGAAGGGCGTCAGGGTCAAGTCAAAGTCAAGTTTGATATTGACCCCAACGGTACGGCATTCAACATCGCGATCGAGACTTCTAGCAAATACGACGACTTCGATCGCGCTGCGATTAAAACAGTAGAAAGATGGAAATTTGCCTCATCAGAAAGCGGCATTCAAGGAAAAGTAGCATCCATTACCTTCCGGCTCAATGAGTAGGGATTTTCTGGAAACCTAGCAATTTGGCTGGGAATTCCATAGCACCAAGAAAGCAACTGTAAATCTAAAAATTGAATTTTGTGTGAATTATGAATTTTGGAATGTCGCCAGCAATATTAAGTAAACTTCAGCGATTTGGATTCGCTCTATTACTTGGCTCCAACTTGGGAATGGCTGAGTTATTCGCAAACCCTCACAGCGCAATGGCAGGAGTGATTACTTTACCCCATGGCGGACGTTGTGAGGGAGAATTGAGCGAGGGAAAACTCAGCGGGCCCGCTAGGTGCGAATATGCCAATGGCGATCGCTATGAAGGGCAATTTCTCAACGGCCAACCTCACGGTAAAGGTGTCTATTCTTTTACAGCAGAAGGTCGATAAGTAGTTAATCAAAATTAATTACATAATTATCTCCAAAATTTTTAAGAATTATTTCGACAGATGAAACAAGAGATTGCCAGCTAGAGTAGGCATCTATTTCGAGCTATTCATATTTTATAAACCGCCACAAAATCTCAATTAAATTTAATTCAGGTGAATAAGTCGGTAATTCAAATATAGTTAAGCCACGTTCTTTCCATTCTTCAATTTTATCTAAAATGGCATTGCTAGTATGAATAGAAGCTTGATCTACCACAATAAGTGTTGGCCGCTTTACCACAGCAAAGAAAGTATCACTTGCAGGCTATGATCACATCAGAATTAATTGTCTGCTCTGCAACATAAGCAGGTCGAATGTTTTGCCAATTCATGATTCCCAAAACATTTAAATGCTTAGTTCTACGACTATCAATTATAGTCATTTCAAATAAGTATGAGACACTCTTCATGCACAATAAGCACGAATAACTTCATCAAGAGATGTGCCAGGAGACGCATACATTTTAGCTCTTTTTAATGCACTAAAATCATGCTCAATATCATTTAAGTCAGGAGAGTATTTTGGTAAAAATATTATCTGATGACCCGCCTCCTCAACCAATAGTCTAATGACCGTTTTACGATGAATGGGTGCATTATCCATAATTAATATAGATGGACTTGTTAAATCTGGTAACAAATATAAAGATAACCATCCTTCAAATCCTTCTGCATTCAAACTACCCATAAAGAGCATTGGTGCAATTAAGTCCTTCTTTCCTTTTCTTCTTCCTGCTACTAAATTTTCTCTTTTTCCCCGTTTTCCTGGTATGAGCGCCATAGACTTTCTTTCCTCTTTTTGAAAGGCATACACAGAACCTTCAAATTCCTCAAATCCTGACTCATCAATGAATACAAGACTTTTGCCACCATAAATTTTAATTAATTCTCTCAGATTTCTATAATATTTCATTCTTTTTTCTCTATTTTTTTCTTTATAAAAAATTCTTTTTTTTTTGTAATTTTCAGTTTCTTTAAGGCATAGCAGATGGCACTAGGTCGAACGCCTGAAAGTTTTTGCTCTTTCTACTCATCTTGCTGAGCGGATTTTTTTCAACATCTTTTTTTAAGGGCTTCCCAATCTAACTTTCGTTGACGGTGGTTGACCT
>NZ_JAUBPP010000053.1:0-8911 GCF_036700765.1 Microcoleus sp. S1D4 | reverse complement strand
TCATTTTTTTATTGTCACAATCAAGTATTGCATATAATTGTATCATAGTCTTGATAATGATTTAGGATTGCTATATAAGCGATGCTTACTAACAACATTAAGGTTAATAGCCTGGGTTCTGATACTTGGGCATCTTCAATGTTATAGCCACCGCTTTTATAATCTCTAAACATTTCTTCTATGTCAAATCTTTGTTTATAAGCGCTCATAGCAGCTTTTAAGGTTTTTAAGTTAGTTAATATAAACCATCCTTCTTTGACTGTGACTCCGCGATATTTTCCTTTCCATTTACAAGCGACGTTAGCTTTAAATCCTTTAAATTTGGTCACTTTGGTTCCGGATAAAAATAAAGACATTCCCGGTCTAATTCCTAAATTTTTTAAGTCTACCCAGATTTCTCCTTCCCGGAGAATGTATTCGGATTTTTTCAACCTCAGACAAAAATTGACTTTTTGTTCGTCAAGCCAGTTTCCTAAGATAACCGAACAAAATTCTCGGTCTCCTAAAATGACTATTCGATAGTTTCTAATGATTGGTAATATTTTGGTGAAAGCAGCTTTTTGTTGCTGAAAATTACTATTTCCTTTTTTCGGTAACAGCTCAAAATATAGAGGAATCGCTCTTTTGTCCCAAATTATACTAATTATTAGAAAATTAAACTGGCTCCATTTAGTTCTATCAATGGCTATATGAAGACTGTCAGTAGGGTGAAAATAAAGATTTAATAAATCTGTAATAAGAGCTCGCCAGATTTTTTCCACAGTCTGTTGAGGAAGCATCAGAAATCTTTGAATTTTCTTACGACGACTTTCATAAGTGATAGGTAATGGTAAGTCAGAGGCGAGTTTCCCTAACTGTACATATCTTTGGGCTTGAATGACGATTATTAAGAGCTTTAACATCAATAATTCAGCTAGACTTAAATGCTTTCTAAGGTGAATCATATAAAATTCAGGAATTTGGAACTTCATTGTCATTAGCCTCTCATTATTAAGAATTAATCAATAATTTTTTGACGACTATAGTAGGCTGAAACTGCCTAACAGTAACAATTATAGCCTATCGTGTCTCCCTTTCAGATGTGGTTTTAATGTTTGCTATTGGCTGCCGGAGAAACAAACTTGTCTCTCCGGCATAATTGAATTACCAGTCGATTTTTAGCTCGCAGTTTTTGTTGCTGCCGTTGCTGCTACCATTGCTGCTGTCGTTGTTGCTGTCGTTGTTGCTACGGTTGCTGCTTTCGAGAGGGAATTGGAAGTTTAATGCCAGCAGTTCTTGCTCAATAATTGACTTTCTGTCTTGGATTTTTTTGTCCCTCACAAGTCGCAGAGCGTGGATTATTTTGTCGAGCGTTTGATAGCTTGTTTGTTGAAAATTCAGTACAAGTGTTGTTTCCCTGCCCATGATGTACAGTTCGTTTTCTGTTTGGTGCACGCAGGTTAAATTATTGAAGTAATAGGTGTAGGTTTGCGATAGTTCCATTTTTTTTTCCGATGCTTTATTTTTGGGCGCGACAGCGCTCATAAATTGGTTTTTTCGTAAATGTTAGTGAGTCCGCTACAATGTATAAATAATTTATTTTTACCCATTTTGACTCACAAATTATTTGAACAAGCACGGTCTCAATTTACTTAATAGTTACGCCAAAATAGTTGATAAATACGTTAAAAAAGCTGTCAAAATTAGTGGTAGCAATATCAGTAATTGGTACTCCTGCCTGGTAAGAATAATTGGGGGGATAAAACGGTTGACCCACCGTTATCAAAACCCTGATATGGCCGAACTACCCAGTAATTTATGTCGCAACCATAAAATTTGTGGTAGTCCTATTTAGTAAAGGATAGAGAAAAAGCAGACATATTCAACAACTCGAAGGTTCAGAACGAATCAGTGCATTGTAGTGATGGATGAAATTCCAGATTGCGCCAATATGATTGTCTAACTTCTTAGAGAACGATAATGTCCTTCTTACTAGCCGTGACACTCGTTGCCGCAAAGTGTTGTTGAATCGTTCTATGTAACTGGTCAATCCACTGTCCTTGCCTACGGCTCGATGACGTTTGCTCGGCAGTGCTGTTTCATAGGCCTGCCAGTAATCGGTATAGATGACGGCACATTGTCGGTACACAGGCGGCAGCGAGGCCCATAATGCCCTTGCAGCATCCCCAGAACGATCGCCGATATAGCAACCGACAATCTCACGGGTTGTGACATCTTGGGCAAGCCACACCCACTGCTTGTTCCCTTTATCATCCACGAAGGACCACAACTCATCCATCTGCACCGCTAGTTGTCCCTGGGTTTTGGGCTTTACCTGCACTTGTTGCGGCACAGCAGCGTAGCAAGCGTTGACATATCCTTGCAACCAGTCCTCCGACACTTCCATCACACGGGCGATTCCGGCCAGGGGAAGTTTCTCCAATAGCAAGCGATCAATCATCGCTTTACGGTCTGGATCAATCGGCTTCCACTGCGGATTCTCAACGAATTGACGACCACAATCACGACATTTGTAGTTTTGTTTTCCCCGGCGGGTCGTGCCGTTCTTCATGATGTCATCAGAACCACAGCTTGGGCAGAGTAGGTAAAGTTTCACGGCGCAAAAGTGAGACATACAACTCCATGCTAACTATTTTTCTCTATCCTTTACAAAATAGCACGACCAATTTGTTAGCTAGCGCTTTTATTTAATAAAAGTCAAATTTTTAAGTGGCAATAACTAATCCAGTTCGAGGTCTTGGGTGTGCCGTTTATACTGTTGGTTATTTTGTTTAGGAGTTTGCTGTTCTTGCTCAATTAATTGTATCCAAATATCATTCCAACTTGACGGTGGATTAACAAGTTCTGCATCCGGTAGCAACGATCGCGCATTTCGAGCGAGCATATAATCTTCTGCAATCGCTATAATAACGCTATCGAGTTCTTGTAAGAATTCTATAGGCAGTTGTGAAGCTCGTTCAATTCCTAGGTAAAGTGTCGCTGGTGCTGTTGTAGAGTTATCCTGTTCAATAAGCAAAATTGAAAGGGCTTCGATTGGGTTACAGGCAATCACAGCTCGCTCAATTTCTCCAGTAGTGGCTACCCAGAAAGCAGCTTCAGATGACAGGGGATGGGTTGTAGTAAAGTTGCCTCTTTCATCTAGGACAAAAGCGAACCGGGCTTCTCCCTCAAGCGTCCGTCCTGTAAAGACAGCCTTTTCTGAGCCGGCATACAACCAAGAATGAGAGTGCAATAAATCGAGTAATTCTAAGGGTAAACTGTACTCGGCGGCAAGGTGAGATCGTACTTTTTGCCACTGATTTTTATCAGGTTCTGGCAGTATTGACAGTTGCAACTCTAACTCATTTGCTGTTACAGGAGTTGCAGGTGCGGTTGCTGCTAACTCAACTTGTGATAACTCTAACTCATTTGCTATTGCAGGTGCAGTTGTTGTTATCTCAAATTGTGACAACTCTAACTCATTTGCTGTGGCAGGAGTTGCAGGTGCGCCTGCTACTAACTCAAATTGTGACGACTCTAACTCATTTTCCTCTGCCTCACTGGGGGCGATAGCTAAGTGTTGTGGCTGCATTAAAGCCTCAATTAGGGCGTTATCTCGCCCTTTGTCATAGCTAACGCCTCGATGCTTCTGCAATCCAGAAAAAGTGTAGGCTTTACCCAACTGAGTGCCACTTAAAGCGACTTCATCTAAATTGTAAGAAATGCCTGTACTGAAGCCGATTCCAGTTCGAGTCAATCCGACTTGTACCTCTACGGCTTGTTGCTGCAACCGCTCAACGAATTCTGGCATACTTGGGTTGTCTTGGGTAACTTCATCAATTAAGTCTTGCAATTGCACCCTGACGCTCTTGTTTCTCTTGCTTTTTAATTGCCTGTGTTCTCCTGTAGTCTGAGCTCGCTTGTCTGTTTCCCAACTGGGTGTAACAGTTTCCAGGCTGTAGTTCCGTTCTAGCTGGCGAATAGTTTCTTGGCTTTTGTAATAATCCCAGCTATCGTCAACAACGCCTCCATCTAGGTAAATGCGACTGGCGACGACGTGGATGTGGTCGTGTTCTGTATCGTTGTGCTTGACAACTGCGTACTGGTTGTTGTCAAATTCCATCGCTTTCATGTAGTTGGCTGCGATAGCCAGCCAGCGTTGGTCATTTTCTTCAGAATCTTCTAGTTTTTCGGTGCTATCGACAGATAAAGTGGCGTGAAAAACTGCTACTTTCAGGTTAGGTCTTAGTTGTCGGGCGATTCCAAATTCAGCAGCCAGTTCTTCAGGAGTTTGTCCGCACATAGTACCGCCAATTAGAGCGGCGTCTTTTTTGCCCAGCACGTAGTTCAGGCAGTCCCGAAAGCCTGTACCTTTGATTTGTTTGCCAATCATAACCGGAAAGCCGTCAGTTGCACAGAATCGATTGCTCAGGCGGTAAAGCCCAGGCTTGTTAATAGTTAGCGTACTGTAGATTTAGCGAGGTTTGCAACTATTGCTTTAATTGTAGCTTGGTTCTCTCGAATGAGTTGCTGTACGCTTTTTAAGAGTCCTGTATTGACAACAACGGGTTCTCCCAATGCCACAGCACTATTGCAAGCTTTAGCAATTTGATTGAGCTTGTTTCCGGCAATTCTCAATTGGGCATCAATCTTGCATAACACTTGATAGACTTTTAAGTCAAATGCAGCTAAAGGGCGCGGTATGGTTCTCCTCAAAGCTGCACGGCGCATGAAGTCGCTCATGCTCAAATTGACTAGGCGAGGCTCTTGCTTTAATTTGCTTGTAGTCTGAGTCAGACAATCTCAGTTCCAGCCGACTCGAAAGTCTCAGATTTTGCTGCTGTTGAGGAAATTTATTGAGCTTCATAGTCATAAAAATAGTTGAGTTAATCTCATTTTATAAATCTATAACTACTTTCAAATTCACCCCAAAAGAGCAAACTAGGGGCGTAAAGTGACCCCCGCCATTTGAGGATAACTGGTTGCGAGCGCTACTCAATAACTGACAATCTATCCATTTGCTTTTTAAAGTGTTTGCTCGACAGGCGAGGGCGTTGTCAGCTCCTTTCTCCCTCTCATTTCTTATAGCTGTATAATATTCAGCTTAATTTGTATTACAGTTAGCTACAATTGTCATTAAAGCTTAAGAAAGTCTTAAGCCCGACGTTGCGGCTAGGATTCCACATTCATGAGGTGCATTGTTTTTATTTAACAGTAATAAATAAAGCTTTGTACGGACAAAACCATTGCTTGCTACCGAGAGAGAACAGCTATAACCAGTCCCAACGGGAAAGGGAATGAACAGCACAAAAAAGCAGCAATTTGACCGAGAAATTCAGGCGTTTGCTGTATATTTTCCGATATAATCAGAGAGAATGCAGTCCCTGCAAAAGCCTGAATTCTACCTGTTTTTGTACAGCAAACACCTGACTTTATACTGCAAATGCCTGACTTTAGCGTTCCACAAAATTTAGCGATTTTTTAGCTTTTTTAACAAAAACTGAATTGATTTAATAGTCAAGTTACGGTATCTAAATTGAATTAAAAATCAAATTTCAGAAGTGTGAGAAAATTGGCAACACAGTAGCCGTTATGTCAGCCTTGACAGTTGCATAAATTGCTGTTGTCGGACTCGCGCTTTGCAATGGGCTAAACTGTTATTGTCCGATCGAGCTTGACAGTCGGGCAAAAATTTACCCCCTGACCACGCTCGCGACTTAATTTTTTAGGGAGTAACGGCGATAGCCGGATGCACCGCAATTTTCGCGAAAGCTGTATGTGCAGCGAAAGTCGAGACTTGGGTAGGTTTGGGCAAGTTTTTCAAAACGGAATTGAGCGGACAAGTGCCGACAGCACCATTTCCCATCATCGATGTTCCAACAGACGCCGCCTCCGATACGCCCGGCGATGGGAACCAAGCCCAAGTTTTGGTTTTACCACCCAGAACTAGGTCGGTGCCTGTACAAACAATCTCGCCCCAATACAGGGGAAGCTTGGGCAGAAAAGATAGCATCAGAACTGTGCGGGTTGCTCGGACTGCCCAGCGCCACCATTGAACTGGCAATCTGGAACAGCGCGAACGGCACTGTTTCTCCATCCTTCGTGCCCTCGACAGGTACTCTGAGCCCCGGCAACGATATTTTAGCTCCCATAGTGCCAGACTATCCCCGATTTCAAGCCTTTAACGTGTCGCAACACACCCTCAATGCCGTGCTGGATACCATCAGCAACAGCGCAGTGGAACAGCCCCTCAACTGGACGCCGCTTGGACGGTATCGCCACGGCAGCGGACACCTTTGTTGGATACCTAATGTTAGATGCTTGGATTGGTAACACAGATCGCCACCACGAAAACTGGGGATTTGTCGAAGTAAGACGAATTCAAACGCCCCAGGTGACAGCGCATCTTGCTCCCACCTACGACCACGCATCCAGCCTCGGTAGGGAACAGACGCAACTCCAAGCGGCTCGAACGGCTCAACAACAGTGCTGTGGCTGCCTATGCAGCTAAATGCAGGTCTGCGTTCTATGCTCTTGTGGGGGACAAAAAAGCCCTGTCTCCTCTTGATGTCTTTCAAGCAGCAGCACGACGCCACCCCCAGGCAGCTAGAGTGTGGCAAGAACGCCTGGAGGCAGTGTCGGCTGCTGATACGCTAGGTCTATTTGACCGAATTTTAAGGGAACGTATTTCAGAGGCGGCAATTGCTTTTGCTCAACAGATATTAGAAATTAACCAGCGTCGGCTGCTTTTACTGCTGGAGGAACTCCGTTGAATACTTTATTTGTTGCTTGGAACGAACTACTTTCGTCACGCCTGGTTCCCTATCGGTCGGCTGACGAGCGATGGAAATAGCTACCAATTCGTTTACACGGCTGGGGTAATAGTAGCACAACGGCAATGTGGTTTTAAACCTTTGTGGTCCTTTCCAGACAGGGACAAAGTGTACGAATCACCAGAATTATTTTCCGTTTTTTCCAATCGGCTGCTGCGCCCCTCTCGCCCCGATTATCCAGATTTTTTGCGCTGGTTAAATCTCTCCTAATCTGAGAACATTGGTGACAAGTTAAGACTTAATTGCATTTGTCAATCAGTCAATACTCCGGACAGTTTTTGAGACCGAGGTTGAAACCCTTATTCTACCGTTAGCATTTGACCTCACTGAGAAGGCTGAAACCCGCATTCTGCCGTTAGTGATTGAAAACTGTCCGGACTATTGAATCAGTAATATTACTCAAAAAAACTGCTTTTTTAGGAGTGGAAAATTTACGATTTGAGAGGGAGTAGGTATAAATATCATGAGAGGCATAATTCCTCGATCGCCCAAATCTCAGTTTTATGCCCAAAATCCGAGTAAATGTTGAGCATAATTGCTGATTGACAAATGCTTTCTTAGCTTAACTTGTTACCAATGCAAAAGAAGTGACAAAAGACGTGACAAAAGAGGGTTACCTACTTATGGTAATATAAAATGCACATTTGCTTTACAGTTCTAACCAATGGCTCGACGAGCAAAGAAGACCTGGCACAAATGAACCGGGACTACTTCCAATCTCTGGATAAACAGAAATTGGTATTGGTTTGCTAAGACAGTCGATTTTGGGAAGAGTTTACTTGTCATTTTTAAAATTTCCAGGAACTAGATTATGAACAATCAATTGAGTCGAACGGCAAGTAGTATAATTGATATGGTCTCTGACAAAAAGTTGCAACAAGCATTGATTGAAAGTTTTTCTGAAAGCCAAGAGTCAGTCAGGAAAATTGAAGACTGTTTTGCTCTGCTGCCTACTTATCATTGGTCAAATCAGTTGCTAGCCATATTCTTTAATTCCTGGAAAGCCACTCACTTAAAAATGTTGGCAATTTATGGGCTTTCTTGCCGTTTACAACGTCTTGCTTTGACAAAAGCAACACCTGAACGGGAAAAACTTTTCTTTGCTAGTGCCTATAATGCTGAAACTAGCTACGAAGATTTGGGGCTAGACTTTCAAGGGCAAACTCATGCTGAATTGTATGACAATTTGGTTAGCTTCTTTTTGGGTAACTTTCCGTGGCAGCTAGAAGAATATTGTTTACCCAAAGCACGTGAGTTTAAGAAATGGATATATCAAAACATGGTAGTAGATGATATTTCCACAGGGCTACTCAGCAATATGTTTTCTGAAATTTACAATCACGCTGAATACACAATGGCTCTTTCTGCGTTTTCAGAACTTGTTAACAATCATTACCAGTGTTCTAGTGAAGAAAAAGATAAAGCCCTATGCTATGTTCAAGCTCACGTTGCCGATGAGACAGAAGTCGCTCATTTTCTAGTGGTCGTCAAAGCCTTGCAAGAGTATACCCAAGCGACTAACACTACCATCGACTATCAACAAGCAAAGCTGTTGTTTAAAGAATACCTTAACCGTGTCAGCTTGGTAATGGAAGAGTTAACTGTGAGCTTGAAACAAGAAACAGATGCTACCAGAAATCTCCTGTACGTCTCTTAAACCGAAGCATCATTATTGTTACGAAAATATTGCACAAGCAATGATAGCGATGAGAGAGTATCGTTGCCAACATACTCTCATTGCTCAAGCAAAAAGAGAACGAGGAGAGGTCATTGCCGATCAAAACTATCCTGTAGAAGTCATTGCCCTTAGACCAAAGCGGATTCAAGCATCACCTTTACTCCTGTTAGGTGGTATGGGTCCGTTAGCGGGTATCATCGCTTTTGAACAAGCCTGTCAAATCTTTAAAAATAGCAGGGAAATTGTTCTGTTTCAGGCTTGTTCTCTACCCGACAGAACTGCCATCATCCAACAAGTAACTCAAAATATAGGGGAATTTTCAGTAGAAGACCACTTAGTCGTGATACTAAGCTGCTACGCAGCTAAACCGGATAAAATAGCATTGCCTTTATTTTTGATTTTTCGATCCCATTTAATAACC
>NZ_JAUBPP010000052.1:0-9776 GCF_036700765.1 Microcoleus sp. S1D4 | reverse complement strand
AAATACATAAATATAGTTACACGGAGAAAATCAATTAGGATTGCTCTAGGTCTAGAAAATCATTTAGGATTGCTATACAGCGACACTTATTGAAGGAAAATTAGTCAAAAAAGTGGGAGCGCAAAAATATGTAGCTCGTCCCAAACAACCCAAACGTATTTATCGTTCGCACAGTACATTTCAAGTGGGTATGCGGGCCGAAAATTGGGTAAATTTTATGATATTTGTCAAGAAGAAGTTAGAGAATATATTAGTTTACACCCCAATAAACGGTCAAATTATCAACGAGGTAAAAAGGCAGCAAAGCTTATTAGAACGGTCTTGTAGACATTTTTGTCACCCTTTCAGAAAACCACATTCAAAAATGGCAAAGAAAATGGCAGGATACGTGTATCTCCTGCACTTTGAAAAGCCGATATGTTCAACTCATCCAGCCCAACACTACGTCGGCTGGACAAAAGATTTGGACGAAAGGCTTTGGAAACATAAAAAAGGCAGAGGTGCTAAATTTTGCGCCGCTGCCCGAGAACGCGGAATAAACTTTGTCTTGGCAGAATGCTGGGTTGCAGACAAAAGTTTTGAGAGGAGAATCAAAAGGCAAAAAAATCACAAACGTTTTTGCCCTCTTTGCAAAAACTGAACTGAAAGGAAAAATCAGCTTTTTTTTAGGAAATGCAATCCCACTAGGACGAAACATAACAGTTTTCAAACATTGTGAGATACAGTTGACCGATTACCTTTTTCCCCATTACCAAGAAGCTAATTTTCCGGTCTACACCGCTTTCATGAGCTTGCATAAATAGTTGCAACTGGGTGTTAAGTTTCGTACTTAAACTCAACACCCAGTTGTTTGTCCGTAATTCCTGTATCTATTAGACATCTCCCATAATGATTGTGGAACAGGCCGTTGGGCCTGTTCTGAACTGTCTTTTTGGGAGATATCTATTGCTTTCGCCAATACGCATCTACCCCTCGTCCCCGACATTGCAAACGCCCCGCATCTCTTTCCCGGCGCAATAGACGGCGAATCAAATCAATTCCCACTGTTGGACACCGTTCCTGCAATTCCCTAATCGAGAATTCTTGAGGCAAATTGTTAATCGCATCCAATACGATCGCCGTTTTAGTTCCTTTTGCAGAAGTAACATACCCTACCCGCTGCTCAAACTCCCGATAAGCTGATAGCAGCATGACTCCCAAAAAATACTCCCACCAAGGTAACAGGTTATGCTGTCCTTCATGCCATCCTTGGGAAGATTGGTAAAGCGTATCATAATAGCTTTCCTTAGTTCTCTCCACAATCCGTTCTAAGCTAATAAATCGCCCCACCTCATAACCGGCTTTGTATAGCAGCAGCAAAGTGAGCAACCTTGCCATCCGCCCGTTTCCATCTAAAAAGGGATGAATGCACAAGAAATCTAAAATGTAAGTTGGAATCAGCAATAAAGGTTCTATCTCGCCCGATTCCCAGAGGCGATTAAAGCGTTCTTGCAGGCGTTCCATTGCCGCAGGAGTAGCAAAAGCGGGAGTAGGTTGAAACCTCACCACTTTAGTCCCGTCAGGATAAGTAGCGCTAATTTCATTATCCACTGTTTTCCAGCGCCCGCCTGTATTAACAGCAAATTGGTAAAGGTCGCGGTGCAGTTGTAAAATGACACCTGTACTAAAAGGAATGTGGGTATAACTGGTATGAATTGTAGTTAGCACGTCCCGATAACCCGCAATTTCTTGTTCTGAACGATCGCGCGGCGTTGTTTTTTCTGTTACTAATTTCTTAATCCGTTCTAGCGGCACAGTAATGCCTTCAATGCGGTTAGAAGATTCGGTACTCTGAATAACCGCCGCTTGGCGCAAAGTGCCTAAAACTTGTGGGGCTTGTTGTTTGAATAACTCCTGCTTTCCCTTGTACTCTCCAAGCAAACGAATTGTTTGCAGAAGTCTTTGGTTGAGCTGTTGACTTTCAATGAACCCCTCTTCAAATGACAGCATCTCTATTTTGTCTCTTTTGTATTAATTATAAACATTTATTGCAGTCAATAAGTCGGATATTGCGTGCGCTCGCATCAAAACTTTGAAACCCGATTGCAAGCAGAACCGACGCCAAATCCAGATAAATAAGTAAGGCGATAGTTGCTTTTAGCCATAGCCCTTGCCTCTCTTGTTGTCCAAGGTTTGACGCTTAGCAAATCGGGTTGAGTTTCCAGTTGCCTTAAATAAGAGCGATCGCCCGTTACAAAGGCGATCGCAATCGCCAAGAACTTGCAACAGCTCAAAGGAGCCTGAACCACCTGCTTTTCAGTAAACCTAACCACAATCCAATTCCACTCTAAGAATAATTGATTGCGGCGCATATCCCTGTCAGCATCGCAGCAGTGAGTGGGCTTCTTAGATTTGCCAGCATAAGGTTCATCAATCTCGACATCAATTCCGAGTCCAGATGCAGTGTGAATTACAATAAAATCTGCTGAATAGCTCCTCTGAGATGACGGAATTTTAAACTCTGCTGCTTGGACAACTTCCTCGAAATATTGCTGCAAATATTGCAAAAAGCGTTGTTCACTCACTCCTTGCCGAGCTTGAGATGTGCCATTAGGACTAACGCGAAGTGACATCAAATCCTTGAGCAATCGATTTCTGGAATCTAACTCAAGTTTTGCGCTTTTTAAACCTGTCTGCAACCCTTGTTTCTCCACCTTAAAACTAGAAACTTCTTGCTGTTTATTAGAGGATAAATGTTGATGGGATAATATATTTTGTTGATTGTACTCAAGAAGTTGCTGCTTATACCTGGATAGCAGTTTTTGACGGCAACCAAACACATAACTATAAGCAGCCGCCATTAAACATGAATAAGCAGCTACTACCAACAGCATTTCCCACCACAGCCAACCCCAAGAAATAGCTAACAGCGGAAGTGCGATCGCACCATAGAGCCAAAACACCCAAATTAACCACAGCAACTTGACAGGTAACACCACAGGTGGTTGAGGCGGAGTCAACAAAAAAACAGGTTTCCCGAATTGTTGAGTTTCTTGAAGTTGGGATGAGGTGGCACAACTAGAACTTGCCTCTGGCAAAGGATATTGATGGCAGAATTGCATTACCACTTTTGGGTAAAAAACTATAGGATAATTCATAACTTTAAATACTCCTTTTTTTAAGAGCGCGGTCGCGCTATTTTTAAGAAAGTTTTTTGAATTGTATGCCAAAAATTACCCAGTCAAACTCACAAAATTTAACTCATTCTCAACCAGTTAGCAAAATTCAAAAGGACAAACAAATCTCTCTTAAATCCGACCCGGCAACAATGGCTGCGCTTACTCAACTCGAAGAACGCCGCGATTATTATCACACCTGCATCAACGGAGGATACTAAGCATGAATTTAGCCACAGCGACGCTTGCTCAAAGTTCAATAACTGCGGCTCAACTTTGGCATCAACTAGAGTCAGCAGAAAGCTCAGAAGAAATTGACCAACTGCTGCAATCCCTTTGGCAAACCCAAGAAACCCAGGAACTTGCTGTTGATGCCCATGCCGACTTAGCCGACCAAATTGATGCCGAAATTGCAGGAATTACAGCCAGGATGCAGTATTTGATAGAACTGCATTCAAGAGCTCTCCACAAACTCCAGGGGTGGAGAGAGCGGTTAGACAAAACCGTTCTCTACTTCAACGAGTGTGGCGTGTTAACTTCAGAAATTATCGGCAAACACCGCCGCATTACTGTTAAGGAAAATCCGCCTACCTGTGAAGTTTTGATTGATCCATTTCAACTGCCAGAACCCTATCGCCGAGTCGAAACCAAAACCGTATTTTCTGCCGACAAAAAGGCGATTTCAGACGCTTGGAAACAAGGAATGCCTGTAGATGGCACTAGGGTTTTTCGCAAGCGCAAAGTGGTTTACAGCTTGCTTCCCGGTAACAATTTGCACTCTCTTCAAGCCAACCAGACGCTTGAGAGTCGTTCTTCGGATAAAACGCAGTCCAAAAAACGGCGTTAGCCATCTTTTCAGGTGTCAGGAATGCCTTGATTTTACACCTAAATTATTAGACATATCCGAATTAGACACCTCCGAATTATACCATTTATGAAAAGTCATGCGACAGTAGCAACAGTAGGTTGATTTCGTGAAATAAACCCAACGATGCAGATTGTAGCAAGACTTTTTAGAAATGGTATTACAATGTGACACGTTTGTTTTGTAAGAGCGAAGACTTAATTTTGGTCGATATCTATTACAAATCAATCCAGTATTGAGGGTTTTCAACTTGTTCTTCGGTGACGTTGAACAACTTTGACGCTCTATTTTTAATAACCCCGTCAGCATCAAGGCTCAAACCTCCAAACTGCTGACTGTTTTCACCCTCTCCAAAAGCAACGCGGGCAAGTGCATCGCTATCGCTATCAGAGAAATAATTTCGCTGGCTTTCCATAGCCGTACTTGTGCGAACTACTTTCACTTTTTTTCTCCACATTGGGATTTTCAATCTCATTGTAACACGCTACTTTTCTCTTCTAAAACCCTCCAATAGGAGGGGGTGACTATCACTCAGTAGCAGGAAGTTTTGAAGGAACAACCTTGTCAAAATCTGGACTTACGCACTCAGTACAATCTTCTATCAGTGTTCGCTGTGCTTCGCAATCTCAAACCCTTATATAGTCCCTCATTTAACTGATGATTGCTATATTTGCATTGCTGTGCGTAAGTCCTAAAAATGTAAAAACTCGGATTCAGGAGCTAATCAATGAGCAGAAGAAAACTTACCCCAGAACATCGCTCCACAGAATGGGTAGCTGGGGAAGGACTAAAAATCCCAGTCTTTGATATGTCCTTGACTGACGGTAGAGCAAAAGGGCGATACCAAGCTGAATCAGAAGTGCTGCGTAACTCCCTGCTTGAACTGCTTTTTGAACCTGAAGAATTAGCATCCCTAACCATCGTTAAACCTGACCCAAATGATAGCAGCTTCGACCCTCTCAAAAACATCGACTTCGGAGATGGCATTGGCAGAAGAGTTGCTTTCAGCTCCGGCAAAAATGTGTACTTTGCAGACATCGAACTCTCAACCAAACTGTTGAGCGTATTCAAAACTCAACCCGACCACGCCTGTCGCTATGGCTCACTGCTAGTTAGCAGTTGCAACCTTGGAGCCAAATTGTTAGATAGCTCCCTTGACGGCGAAACCTTGCGAGTCAAAATTGTTGATTCTCAAAGCGATGATGAGAGTGAAAAAGCGAAAGCTCATAAGTGGCAAACCGGAGACTGTCACGGTAAAATTTCACCGGCACTAGCCCAACAATTAGGAGGGAATTACAACCGACCTTTTCAATTCAGATTTGCCTGGATGCAGGAATGGGGACAAGAAGACTGCCACACTCCAGAGATTAGCTTTCTTGCCAAAGGAACGCTATTGCCTGATGCTAATTTAACCTCCGACTTGGATTATGATATCATTATGGATCGCTCCTCTATCAAAGGAGTTGCTAAAGAGCAATTAGCTGAACTTATCCCCTGTGGCGACTACGAATTTCCCAAAGCTATACTGGGAAATCGAGGCAACGCCAAAGTAACTGAATACGAAAATTCCTGGCAGTTTTCGATTTGGTATTCTGAACCAGCTATTCAGGCTGACATCGCGACACCGACTAAAGTTGAAGCCCAAAAGCTAGCTGACTTGCAAAATAACCGGCTGCAACTTGCCAAATACTTAGTAGAGCAGCACGACAAAAAAGCTGCTTTTCAATCTAGCCTTCACGAAGACAGCAGCGGATTACAAGACGAAACAGATGAAAAAGCCCAGCGCAACGAATCCCGGCTAATTTCAATTTTGAGGAACGACAAACTCGGTCAACTCCTCGACTTTCCCAAAGTCGTCGATTTCATGCAAGAACAACTGGCTAAAAAGTGGAAAGATTTAGCAATTAAGGGAGCAATTCATCACGGTTCAGCAATGGCTCAACCTTGTGAAAACCTCCAACCCGGTACAATTGTTGCCCCCCACTTGCGACACGGCACAGAAGTCATCGTTACCCGATACCCAATTGTCAGTAAAGATAACATCCGCCGCTACACAGTAGACAACAAAAGCCATCCTGAATTAACGCAGTACAAAGGGTGCGTTTTCATTCGCTCCGACCAAGCCATGCAGCATCATCAATGCGATTTTGACGGCGATCAATTAGTGATTACGCCTGCTTCCCGAATGCCGAATATCGCCTCTGAAACCAGACACGCTAATCAAGAGAATGAGTACGATGCTGTTGAGAAGCGAGAGAAAGTTGACTACACTAAAGCTACGGATAGTAATGGCGCTCGCAGGTATACCAAATTGCGGCAAATTGCCGTAGCGATCGCCCAAAATAAAATCGGCTGGGTTGCTACCTTAATCGGGAGAGTGCAATCGTCAGCAGCAGAACCGGGACAGCCAGAAAGTTTATTCAATCAACAGAAGC
The DNA here is from genome assembly GCF_036700765.1 of Microcoleus sp. S1D4. Classification (NCBI taxonomy): domain Bacteria; kingdom Bacillati; phylum Cyanobacteriota; class Cyanophyceae; order Oscillatoriales; family Microcoleaceae; genus Microcoleus; species Microcoleus sp. S1D4. The sequence goes on along the minus strand of NZ_JAUBPP010000052.1, from coordinate 3,321 downwards.
GGCAGCTTCTTGGAAAGCTATTTGATGGTCTGCAAATTGAAGTGGACAGTCCCAAAAGTGCTACTCGCACCGAAGACCACCACCCCACCCTGCTGTCCAAGGCTAAGCAGTGGTCAGAACAGCACCCAAGCTACCTATTTGACTACAAAGACGACCCCAGGCTTTACAAAACCGTGCCATTACCTATAGGAGACGGCACCGCTATCAATTGCATTGCTAGGGAGGCTGTTAACCCAGAGTGGGAACCGACTCGTCTAAAAAGCCGCCACCGCGACGAATTTCGCTACCTGTTTGAGTCTCCTTCTGATTTAGATGAACGAGAAAAATGGGAGAAATATTATGTCAGGTGGGCGCAAGATATTAAGGAACGCTATCGAGAAAGGATGGGTGAAATTCACTTGGAGTGCGGCGGCGATTCTAAGGCAATTAAAGAAGCAGTCAGCAAGTTATACGAGAGCTTAAGAGCCGATGTAACTGAAGCTTGGACTGACCCTGAAGAACGGTTTTTAGCTGCTAGTGCTATGTGGCACGTCGAAACCGCAAATCCCAACTTAGAAGTTCCTCGCAAAGCTTGTAAGGAACTTTCTCGCCAACTGCTGATTGAATTCAACCTTGAACCTGAGTACGAGCGACTGCACGAAGCTATGCCAAAAGACACTTACGTTCTGAGCGTCCCTTTCGAGGAATTTGAACGGGACGGCAGCAATAAGACTGTCATGGATAAGAAGCGACAGCCAGTTGGCAAAGACTTAGCTGGACATTGGAAAGAATTGTTAGACAGCAAAGGCATTAAATATGAAGCAACTTTGCATCCGAGCCTGCCAATGGTCAATTTTGCCTTTATTGAACCCAGCGACAAACTGGTGGGAATTCTTGAGAAGAAGTTTTGCGAAAATGTCAACGACATCGACAGTTTAGACTTAACCTACCGTGATGGTCTTGGTCGCACCAAAGATGTGAGTTCACGCATTGTAGCTCCTGCAGATTATACTTGGCTTGAGTCCCAAAACCAAACACCTAAAGCAGCATTGGTTCTCAATTTGTTTACGGATGAAATTTGCCAGCAATTGCAAACCTTTCAGTTTGACAGAGCTGAGCTGATTGGGCAGAAGTACAATGACTTGAAAGATGTTGACTTTAGCAGTCCCAAATGGAGGCAGAAAACATTGACTTTTGAGGTGGGTTCTGTTAGCGGTAGCGGTTCGAGGCGCGACGGCAGCGCCATTGTCCTCCTTGACGGACAAGAACTAGCCATGTTCTCTACTAATTCACCTAAATTGCCGATCGGCACTACCTTTGAGGCCACTATTGAACCCTCGCCTAAAGGCAGCGCTTTGATCTTAAACATCAACCCTAGCTCTGTGCAACTAATTGAATCAGTTGAGGAACTTTCAGAAGTCGCGCCAACCCCTTGTCTTGACCGATCGCTATCGGTATCGCCAACTCCTTGTCAAGAGCGAGCGCTATCCGTATCGCCAACCCCTTGTAAAAAGCGAGCGCTATCCGTATCGCCAACCCCTACCCAAAACAAACCGCCATCTCAACCCGAAGACATTGCTGCCAGCCCCGCCCACCTCTCAGAATTGCTGAAAGATGCGATTTCTGAAGCATATAACCAAACTGGAGAAACTAAAATCCCTGTGGGGAACTGGACAGCTTTTATTAGCCAATCTCGCAATAATGTTAGGTGTTTAGTCAGAGATGAAGCTGATAATCCGGTCTTGGCTGCTGACTTAAAAACAGGTCAAATCATTAAGAAGCTTTCTGACAACAACAGCTCTCAGTTTATCAAATACCTCAGAGAGGTTGATGCTGAATTAGCTTCTACATCTTCAAAAAAAAGAGATGCAGATACACAACTTTAACATCAACTACCGCACAGCTAAGAGCGGGTAGGTGTGAACGCCAAGAAAGCTCGTTGACCGAACAGTTAGTTTTTTAGTGAGTTTCAAACAGGGGATAAGCTGTCGCGCCTTTAAATTGTATACTTCAATCTTTGTGGGAAAAGCGTCAAAGTCTCTCCCCCTCTCTCTTTCTCCCCCTCTCTCTTTCTCCCCCTCCCCAACCAACAGATACTTTAGATGCGTAGCAGCTTAATTATTAGTAGACGACGATTCCCCCTCCGATTGGAGGGGGTCACTTTAACTCCCCAAAACCGCTCTTCCGAGTGAAGTCAGTAGCCATACTGCTCGAATTTCATTGGAAATATCCACTCACGCCGCCACAAAGATTATGACTACAAAAACAGCATACCGAAGCCGAAGCCAGGGAAACTACATCACCCCTAACACAGCCGAGGGCAAGAAAATCCTCAACTACCTAAGAAATCGCTGCGAGAAAGCTTTAGATTACTGCCTGGAAAACGGACTCACCAGCGTAGAAGATTTTGCCGATACAATTGAAGAACTAACGGAAGCAGACGGCAAACCAGGCATTAGCGTCGAGGTCAAGCACAACGGACTCGTCCTCAGTTTGAGCGATCGACCTGAGTACGGCTCTACCACAGGAAAATACATGATGGAACACTTGGGAGAGCCGGACGACTACCGATTTACTAAAACAGGAATTGAAGCATTACTCGATTCGCCTCGAACTAAAACAAGGTCTAAAAAAGACAATTTACTTGATGAATTGGATGATGATCCACCCTCCCCCACGTCTAAATCTAAAGTTGCAACTAAGTCTAAAAAAGACGATTTGCTAGATGAATTAGAGGATGAGCAACCCTCGCGTCGATCGAAATCTCAAACGACCAAGAAGTCTAAAAAAGACGATTTACTAGATGACTTAGAAGATGATGAACCATCGCAAAAATCGAAATTTAAAGCCAATATCAAATCACAAAAAGATGAAATAGAAAATTCTGATGACGACGAGCCATCACCCAACTCTCAAACCAAAAGAAGACCCCGAAAAGATGACCTAGAGGAATTGGAGTCGGAGGAACTACTGCTTAAATCTAAAGCTTTAACCCGCTCTCCGAGAGATGAACTAAGTGAACTAGATGAGTTTGAAGTCAAAGAACCTCAACCTAAAGCTAAGCCTCAAACTAAAAGCCACCTTCAAAACTCTGAGCGAGAAGATTTGGAAGACGAAGAATTATCAGCTAAATCCCAAGCCAAAAGAAAATTTCAGACAAATGAAGCGGTAGAAGTTGCTGAATCCTTAGCACGGACACCTTCAAAAACCCGAACGAGCCAACAGCGACCTCAAGGCACAAAATCAAACGACCAGAACATCGATAGTAAGCTGCTACGCAGCTAAACCGGATAAAATAGCATTGCCTTTATTTTTGATTTTTCGATCCCATTTAATAACCAT
>NZ_JAUBPP010000051.1:0-10406 GCF_036700765.1 Microcoleus sp. S1D4 | reverse complement strand
GATTACCTTTCCACTACTACAAGCATACAGCAAAGCCGTGCTAGAAGCATGGGGTTTTAGACCCATTTTTATGATAACCTCCAGATTGAGAGGACGCTCACCTTCGATCGAAAACAGTTTGAGGCTCGTACTATCTAACTGTAAACTGTCAACAGTCAACAATCAACTGTCAACGGCTATAGCGGTTCTCACAAAAGTGAGCTATGCCCTATGCCCGGTTTGCCCTAAGCCCCATGCCCCATGCCCCATCCCCCATCAAATTGAGTAACTACGAACGCTACCAGCAAGCGGCTTTCAATCGACCGGAGTTTTATCCAATAGATCAATCTGTGTCGCCGGAATATTACCGCCCCATTGCGCCTTGGATGGGGCGATTGATTTTGCCGGCCATTCACCAACGGCAAACGATTCAAGGCGCGTTTTTTGAAATTCATCACGCGCCTTGTGAATTTCAGCATTTGGTGGGACAAATTGCGATCCTGCGCTTTAGTGACGATCGCCTGGTGCAGGCCTACGTTCGGGCTGTGACGAAAGACGTGCATTTCAGTCCTCAAGCTGAACGCAGCCAACAACAAGGCAAAGTTCACCCAACCAGGCTCAATCACTGGCGACAAGTTAATCCCCTAGAGTCGATCGCAGGTTCGCATCCTCACGATGATGTAATTGTGATGCTGCAAGAACCCGTGGGTGTGGAACAATTTGCACAAAACACCATTCTGACCGTTGCTTGCGAACCAGTGCAAATTACCGGACGTTATTACGGGTTAGTGAAATTTGTGCGATCGATTCAGCCGAACAGTGATTTGTTTGAGGTAATTCACTTCGATCGCGCCTCGCGACAATTCGCGGGAGCTCAAGAAATCGTTAGCCTGCCTCCAGTAATTGCCAATAGCAATCAGACTCCTTTCTCCACCAGCAAAAACATTGAGAAATCGCCCCTAAATGAAACTGGATGGTATATTTACGGTGCGCCGGATCGATCGGGGCGATTTGTCGTGCAGGCGATCGCGCCTCGGAGTTTGTTGCAGGTTGAAGTTGACCGACAGATTGCAGGCAAAACCTCAGTTAAACACTACCTCAAACACGAGAATTGGAGCAATCTGGTAGCTCAGAAGGGAACAACCAGTAAGGCATTGCTTTGTTTCAAATCAAATCGAAATCCAGTTAAATGGCACGAAGGAAAACGAGCCTTACTGATTCACACCTATGGTGGGATTGGAGGCAAAAAAGCAGAACCAGCTACCAAAACTCCGCTCTACTTCGGGCATTTTGCTTACGGACTGGCGACAGTCGTGCGAGAACCACTGGCGAATGAACTGCGGTTTGATATTGTTTATCACCAAATCTACACGCACAACAAGGAGGGGCTGATTGCTGGGAGTTTGCATTGGTCGCGCTACATGGGCGACAGACAGTTTGGCTGCTTGGGTTTGCGCCCGGTTTGCGATACGATAATCGAATTCGATGCCTTCACGAGCGAGTATGAAACCCAGGACGGCCAGAAGCGATCGCCACTCGATCGATTGATTTACCAGTTAGAAATCATGGCGGCTCGTTACCGGATTGGCGATGGCACCGGAGGGACGTTTGTTGGGCCTGACTACAATTGCACTCAAGACTCCAATCAAGCTTTGTATGCAGCAATGCGGCAAATTGCTCGATCGCTTTTGTCTCTCCCAAATATCGAAGCATCGAAACAGCAACACCCCGAAGAATTAGATAAATTAAAGCAGTTAGAACAGTTGAGCAAAAAGTTAAAACGGCTGCTGTTACCCTGTGGAACCGCACGCGCCGACTGGAAGAATCAAGCTGAAGTTTTGGGCAGCACTTTAGAAGATCGTCCGCTGCAAAAGATTCGCCGAAGTTTGCTGAGTTGGCGCACAATTCTACCGCGTCTGACAAGCGATGAAGTGACTCAAGCCTTTCTCGAACAGGGTGGGGAAGCTTGGGTATTGCGAACAAATCAGGTGGGAGGTTTTAATGGAGAGATTGAACCTGTAGCGCCGATGACATTTTAGCCCGCTTTCCACAGCCCACCTGCATCCATATTTGAATGTTGTGGTGCCGAATTTGAAGTCAAAATTGTTTAAGAATAAAACATTGTTGTGTCCTTGTAGAAGTCGAGGCATTTTATGCACCTGACAACTGTCGCGGGCCCTGCGGGGCGACTCAATCTCACCGACACGGGCGCGGTAAGTGGCGAAGAACCACAAGCCATCCCCGTCCTGTTAGTACACGGTATGGCCTACGACATCGGAGTCTGGGACGAGACGAGCGCACTTTTGCGAGCAAATCTCGGTCAAAACCAGCGCATTCTGGCGATCGACCTCCGGGGCCACGGCGCATCCGATCCGCCCGCAGACGGCGACTACAGCCCCGACTCCTGCGCCGCCGACATCATCGCCGTCCTCGACGCGCTGAACATCCCCCAAGTAGCCCTTGTCGGGCACAGCTTGGGGGCTGTAGTCGTCCTCGCCACGGCCGCCTCCGCGCCAACGCGGGTGACGCGCCTCGTTCTGGCAGATCCGCCCGGTGACTTTAACTACCTGCCGCCGTCGGTGTACGAGGAACAGATGGTTCCTTTCCTCGCAGCGCTGGCGGGCGACGGCTACCGCGCTGCTGCAGAGGAAAAGTTCGCCCAAGCCCTCGAAGGCGCTACGGCTGCGACGCGCCAAACTACGATGGCGCGCCTCGCATCCACCCCGCGCGATCGGCTGATCGGTATGTACAAAGGTATGTTTGCTTACAGCGCCGTCGGTGCGATCGATCGCTACTTAGCAACTCCGGGCGCGCGAATCGCAGCAGTGATCGCACCCGCCAACTCATGGCCCTTCAGCCTCCACATACTCCGCCCCGAAATTGCCACCGCCGTCATACCCGAAACCAGCCACTGGTTGCAGCTTGATGCGCCCGTTCCCTTCACCGAAGCCGTGGTGGCTCAATTGAGCAGTCATTAGTTATTAGTTATTGGTTGTTGGTTATTGGTTGTTGGTTATTGGTTGTTGGTTATTAGTTATTGGTTGTTGGTCATTGGTCATTAGTCATTAGTCATATCGTTTCCGGTTGCATCGGAATGATGTTAACTGTTAACTGTTAACTGTTAACTGTCAACTGTTAACTGTGAATTTACTCTTCCGATGAAGAGAGGATTTGATATCATTGTTGGTACAGACGCGGTTTCAACCGCCCGATCGTAAAGGGGGTATGTTACTTCCCAAAATCACGGCTGCAGCAATCTAACAAAGCATCGAGTTCTCCAGCAACTTGCCAAGGATTTCGACCTTTCAAAAAAGCAGCGATCGCAGCTTCATAGGGATTTCTGCCAGTTTTTTTGACAGCCGCGATCGCCTCTTGGTTAGAAAATCCCCGCCCGCACACTAACCAAGCAGCCAAGACGTGTCCTGTGCGCCCGATTCCACCGCTACAGTGAACTACCACCCGATCGCCCGCGCTATCTGCAGATGCCAAAAACGGTAAAATGCGATCGATTAAGATTTCGCGACTGGCAAATTCAAAATCGGCGATCGGAGCCCAGCAAACGCGATCGCGCCCAAAAACATTTCGATAGCTTCCCAACAAGTCACCATAGCGGACGAGTTGAGTCTCAGCAAGCAAACAGCAAACTCGATCGATCTTCTGTCGCCGCATAAAATCAATCCACCGAGCAACTTCTGCATCGCCGTATCCCGGTTTTGCCGCACCAAACACAACTAATTCATCCTCAGAAGCCGCCGCAAATTTGTACATAATTATATTATAATTGATATCAAGTTATACTATTTAAATAAAAATGTATCTGAGTTGATTTGCGTCAATCTGCCTGACATCTGCAGTTGACTCAATCAAAATTTTACACGAGCAATCTAGTCCCGTCCAATTCTTCAATCAAAAATCAAAAATCGAAAATAGAATGAGTCCCAGCTTGCGAACAGTCAATGCTACCAGATATGTCACTCCTTTGCGCGAGGGAGGCTCGCTACCGGCGATCGTCGAAGCCGACGATGACGGTATGTACGTACTCAAATTTCGCGGTGCGGGTCAGGGAGCAAAATCTTTAATCGCGGAGTTAGTAGCCGGGGAAATTGCGCGCGCGATCGGGCTACCAATCCCCGAACTCGTGTTTGTGGAACTCGATCCCGAACTCGCGCGCACGGAACCAGACCCGGAAATTCAAGATTTAATTCGCGCCAGTGCAGGCCTCAACCTCGCCCTTGACTATCTTCCCGGTTCCATCACCTTTGACCCCGTAGCGGGCAAATCTGAGGCGGATCTGGCCTCGGAAATTGTCTGGTTCGATTCTTTTGTCACCAACATCGATCGCACGCCGCGCAATGCAAATATGCTGGTATGGCACCGCCGGCTGTGGCTGATCGACCACGGTGCGGCGATGTATTTCCACCACACTTGGAAAGATTATCTATCCCGCAGCCGCGATCGTTTTCCCGCAATTAAAGACCACGTTTTGCTGCGTTTTGCGAGCAATCTAGAAGCTGCAAACTTCAAGATGACTCAGATGCTAACCCCAGAAATTATTCGCAACATCGTTCAACTGATTCCCGATGTTTGGCTGGTGGGAAATTCGCCTTTCACCGACAGCAACCAGCATCGCGATGCTTATATTGAGTACCTGCTAAACCGGCTAGAATCAACACATATTTTTTTGGAGGAAGCGATTAGTGCCCGCTCGATTTCTGTATGATTATGCCATTATCCGCGTCGTTCCCAAAGTCGATCGCGAAGAATTTATCAACGTGGGGGCGATCGTTTCTTGCGGTACTAAAAAATTTCTCGAAGCCCGGATCGAAATTGACGAAGAGCGCTTGAGGGCGATCGACTCAACCTTAGATATGGAACTGATTCGCAACCACCTAGCAGTCATTCCCGTCATTTGTGCGGGCGGCCCGGAATCTGGCGCGATCGGTCAACTTCCCGACAGAGAGCGCTTTCACTGGCTCGTAGCGCCCCGCAGCACGATCGTTCAAACATCTAGGGTACACACTGGTTTGTGCGAAAATCTACCGGGTGCGATCGAACATTTGCTCAATACAATGGTGCGATAGTTTCGCAAGGTAAAAAAATGATCCAAATCGAACAAACAAATATGACCTTCCCGCTTTGGGGTTTAGCAATTTTCATCCTGTGGACGATCGCAGTTGTAGTCATGCTGCTAACCGTCAGGATTCGGCATCTATCTGCCGGCGGCTCTCCCAAAGATTTCGGCACACCAAACGATCAAAGTTTGCTGTGGCGACTATTTCGAGTACAATCCAACTTGGTAGAAAACCTGCCTTTGTATTTGGGAGTGGTTTTTCTGCTAACAGTTAGGAGTGTTTCAGGAACAGCCGTAGACGCGCTGATTGTAACCTACATCGTCTTTCGGTTGATACACTCAATAATTCACATTGCCGGCCTCGATCCCAAATTTCGGATTGTGAGTTTGGCAATTCAGTTAAGCTGCTTAGTCGCCTTAACTATTATGGCAATTTTGTAGTTGATGACTTACCCAACCATCGCATATATTGTAGGGTGCGTCAAACCAAAAATCTAATTATTTCCCACACAGCCTAAGTCTGACGCACCTGACACATCAAAATTTATGAACAGAATATTTCGCGAGCTCGCTCTGATTGTAATCGTATTAAGCTGCATTACTACTGTTTTAATTCAGCCATCCCAATCGGCCTTAACCGCACCAACTCCAGCGCGGGAATCTCCGCATCGACAAGGAGATGTCGCTCAAACAATCAATTTTGGACGGCACTTTCAAGAATTAGGTGTTGAAGGGGCGATCGCCATTTATGACTTGAATGGCGATCGGCTTTACCAACACAACCCGCAGCGCAACAGCACAGCTTTTTTACCCGCATCTACATTTAAAATTCTCAACTCCCTGATTTCCTTAGAAACAGGCGTAATTTCCAATGAACTTGCAATTCTCACTTGGGATGGAATTCAAAGGCAAATTCCCGCCTGGAATCGAGACTTGAATATGAGAGAAGCCATCAAACTTTCCGCAGTCTGGTTTTACCAAGTTCTCGCACGCCGAGTCGGACACGAACAAATGCAAAAATGGGTAGCAAAAGCTGATTACGGCAACCAAAACATTGGAAAAAAAGAGGATATTGATAAATTTTGGTTAGAAGGAGAACTGCGAATCACACCCAACCAGCAAATTCAATTCTTGCGCCGTCTCCACAAAAACGATTTACCCTTTTCCGAGCGATCGCTCTCTCTAGTTAAAGATATCATGATTGTAGAACAAACTCCCAATTACACAATCAGGGCAAAAACAGGTTGGGCTGGATTTGGAGAACAAACAAAGGCGGAAATTGGCTGGTATGTCGGTTATTTAGAGCAGAATAAAAATGCTTACTTTTTTGCCACAAACATTGACATCCGCAGTACAAAGGATGGAGCAGCTAGAATTGAGTTAACGCGCCGCTGCTTGAAGGATCTGGCGCTGCTTTAAATGCTTTATCTGTTCTTTAATAAAAAGCGTGTCAATAATTCTTCTAAAATATTACCATTTCATATCTTGAAAAACATCTGCGTGTAAGCTGTTGTGCAAATAAACATTGTATATTTTGATGACAATCAAAAATCCTCTCCCCCTCTCCCTTTCTCCCCCTCTCCCTTTCTCCCCCTCTCCCCCTCAATCGCCATACACAATCTATATGAGTAACAGTTTATCTGTGTTAATCTGCCTCAATCTGCGGTTTCCAGATCGCTTAAAAAATCACGCTATAAGTTTACCAATTGTTAATTACATTTTTCCAAAGCTTACCAAAACTCAAAATCTTTTTAATACTTAACAATTTATTTTGCGAAATGCGGGTGACAACTCCTGTATCAAAAGGCTAAGCTAGTTGCAAGCTTTGGAACTAGGCACGAACCGCAGCCAATTTCACTCGCCTTTAAAATATGGCAAAAGAATTAGCAATAGACACTCGCGGACTCACCAAACAATTCGATCGCCATATTGCCGTCAATGACATCGACTTGCAAGTCGCCGCCGGCGAAATCTGCGGGCTGATCGGCCCCAACGGTGCCGGCAAAACTACTTTGCTGCGAATGTTAGCCGCCGCTGAAGAACCTACTACAGGGGAGATTTATATCAACGGCTGTCCCTTGTTGCGCGATCGATCTAACCCCACTCTAAAACAGCACATCGGCTTTCTTCCCGACGACTTTCCCCTGTACGACGACCTGACTGTGTGGGATTATTTAGATTACTTTGCTCGACTCTACAACTTGCGGCAACCCCGCCGTCGAGAACGCATTTATGCAGTTTTAGAACTCGTGCAATTAACCAACAAGCGCAACAGCTTAATTTCCACTCTTTCGCGGGGGATGAAACAGCGCCTGAGTTTGGGACGAACTATTATTCACGAACCGCTGTTGCTGCTGTTAGACGAACCAGTTTCGGGTTTAGATCCGATCGCGCGATCGCAATTTCGCGAAATCATCAAAGCTGTGCAACAAGCCGGCATGACCGTAGTCATATCATCCCACGTTCTCAGCGATTTAGCCGAACTTTGCACTTGGGTGGGAATTATGGAACTCGGTTATCTTGTCGAAAGCGCCCCTTTGCAAGAACTTTACAAACGACTGGGAAAACAGCAAATTTTCCTGTCAACTTTGGGCGATTTAGCAGCGCTGACATCCGAACTCAAAAACTTTCCTTGGGTAGAAAGTTGGGAAATATTGCCGGAAACTCAGCAGGTGTGCGCTCATTTTTCAGGAAGCCGGGAAGATGCAGCGAATTTATTGCGATCGCTCGTCAATGCTAACATTCCCCTCACGGAATTTCACTGCACTCAAGAAAACCTAGAAACCATCTTCCTGAAGATGGGACACAAACAAGCATCTTGACAGTTGACAGTTGACAGTTTAGGGCGACTTTTTCAATCACTACTCAAAACTATTACCTATGAATCTCAACATACTAGACACAATCGGTAACTGGAATTCCCAGTTATTCCGAGAAATCAAAGGCCGGCTGAAAATAGGCAAAATTGCGATCGTCAGCTTTCTTTCTCTCAGCGCTCAACTGGTGCTGTTTTTATTTTGGAGTGCCCAGATACCCGTTGTCTCTCCTGTTGCTGAGGGCAATTACCCCACTCACAACCTATTCTGCGCTGGACTTGATGGTAATCCCCAAGGTTATCACACCCAATGTATCCAAGATGCTGCAGGAAATTTCATCATTAACTGGCCGTCTTGGTGGCTGCAAATATTTGTTTATCTGAGTGTATTTAGTGCGATCGTGCTATTAGTAGCAGGCACCTATATGCTAGTGAGCGACTTAGACAAAGAAGAACGCCGGGGCACGCTCAACTTTATTCGCCTCAGCCCCCAATCTGCCACCACAATTTTTCTCGGCAAAATTCTCGGTGTCCCAATTTTACTGTATCTCGCAGCAATTCTGGCTGTACCGCTGCACCTCTACAGCGGATTAGCAGCTCAAATACCTCTGCATCATATTTTATCTTTCGACATAGCAATGGTAGCTAGCTGTGCTTTATTCTACAGCGGCGCGATGCTATTTGGCTTAACAACCAGTTGGTTGGGAGGGTTTCAACCTTGGTTGGCTAGCGCTGCGGTTTTGACTTTTATTACCACAGCTTTTAATGTATCGTCATTCGGCAATGCTGCTGATTTTCTGACATTTTTGTCTCCGGCTGCTGTCTTCAAACAGGTAGTTTCTCACGTTAATCCGTCATCAGATTCTAACCTTAGTTGGTTAATTAATAAATTCACCCATGTCGAATGGTTTAATTTGCAGGTTGGCGAAAATCTTTTGGCTTGTACCGCCTTATCTTTATTGATTTCTGCGGTTGCAACCTACTGGATGTGGCAGGGATGGCAGCGCCGCTTTCCCAACCCGACCGCCACTGTTTTGAGCAAAAAGCAAAGTTATTTGCTGGTGATTTGCTCTCAGTCAATAATTTTAGGATTTGCACTGCAATCCAAAATCACAAGTAGCGAAAACACCTTGTATTTATTGTTCATGAATTTCGTGCTGTTATTAGCTTTAATTGCTGCTTTAACTCCTGAAAGACAAGCTTTGTCTGATTGGGCAAGGTATCGAAAACAAATCGTTCCCAGCAATCATAAATTGTGGCGGCGCTACCCCATACTCGATTTAATTTGGAGCGAAAAAAGTCCGGCACCAGTTGCGATAGCCATCGATTTTTTCATTTCAACAGTGATTTTTATACCTGAGATACTGGTATCGCGCAATGCCTTTTTATTCATGATTCTCTTCGTGAATATCCTCATGATTTACGCCACAGTCACCCAGCTATTCTTGTTTGCAAAAATCCGAAACCAGGAAATTTTGGCGGTTTGTACAGTCGGAGGCGCTATCATTTTGCCACCAATTATTCTATCTATGCTTTCCCTCACCCCAGAAAAAGCTCCTTTCATGTGGCTTTTTTCAGTCCTTGGGGGCTTGATTGTGGGGAGCGCCTCACCACATACCATTTTTCTCTCGATACTCGGCCAGTGGACTGTCTTGGTGCTGCTGAACTTGCAATTGAGGCGACAACTCCGACTCGCAGGCGAATCAGCCTCTAAACAACTGCTGAGGGCCTGAAAATGGGGGAGCGATTTGATTAACCTTTTTTCAGCAATGACTAACTAATAGGTTGGATGATGTAAACTAGCAGTTTCCGTCCTTTATCCTTGTCCTTGTATTTAAGGAGTTTGAGTATCCCTAAATACAAGGATGAGTTATTTTTATAAATAATGCGGGCTTCTTTTATTAAAATTTTTAATTTAATATCAAATCTCAAGTTGGTTGATTTAAAAATCTAAGATTTCTCTGATAACACTCTTCAAATCTGCATCAGCAGGACGTTTGGCAAACTGCTCGTGACTGTAAATCCAAACGAGTTTAATCGTGCAAGTAGTTGCGTTAACCAGGTACATTAGTCTAATCTGTCCCGAAGCTCCTTTAGCAATCCTAAAATCCAGCTTGTGAAATGTCCATTCTTCTGGTAATTTAAGTTTTCCCGGTAAAGGCTCATTACGGGCATTGTTGGGATACTGGTCATCAATTAATTCTTCTACAACTTTTGAAATCAGTTCAACAAAGCTAGATCCGTAAATTTTTGCAAGTTTTTTAAAGGTATCGGCTCAATAAGTAGGGGAAGGAGTTATTCTAGTTGCCAAGACAAACCCAAGGGATGAAGAGAAGATTTTTCGCGAATAATAGTGGAGAGAGAGGGAATAATTCCAAGTTGAGAAATTCGGTCACGGACATAATCAAAAAAACTGATTCCCAACTGACGAGTAGTAGCAACAAGAGACATAAAAGTATCCCAAGCTTGAGTACCCTCAATTGTCTGAGTTGCATAGCTAATATTACGTCGCTGCACCATAGTTCTGGCAGCTAACTCAGC
>NZ_JAUBPP010000050.1:0-11829 GCF_036700765.1 Microcoleus sp. S1D4 | reverse complement strand
TTGGCTGGCATACACTATAACTAATGATTGCTTATTTTTTTATATTATACAATCTAGCTGCGTCTCAGCTTATCAGGGCTATCTCCCAAAATAGCTAAAATTTTTACCTTTGATTTGCGGAGAGGTTTCTGAAACTGTAGTTTAACAAAGTTTAATTGACCAAGCGACGGTTCAGCTTTCGGAAAATTGTCAAACAAATCCCACAAATGCCAAGGTAATTTGTGCAAGTTCGGATCTTCGGTGCGAATTAATACCCTAATATCTTCACGATCATTTAATTTCTCTCTGAGTCGCGTATCAATTTCTCTAAACTGTTCTGACTTCAGCCACATATTCATGGCTGCTGCTAGTTGCTGGCCGGATTCCTGGCATTTCTTCAAGGAACTTCTAGTGTCTGCTTCTTTAAGCTTAACTCGCCAAGAGAAAGATTTGGAGCGAGAATTTGTTTTATTACCCGCTCTTACTAGAGAATAAAAGGCTGGAAAAATTCTTTTTTTATGGTTCCGGGAAGGCATTCCCAAAGAGCGATATTTTTGAGACCAATGTTGATTTACTAAAACTGCTAACTCGGGATTTGCAGGTAAAATGCTAGTAATATCAGCCAAGGATTCGCCGTCATCCTCTTTGATTTCCAAGGTAACTCGAAAACCTTGGCTTGGCAAATTGCCATCTAATTTGAGATAAACTAACTTGCTCATAACACTTACCCCCTATGGATAATTGATGATTATGTGAAAAACAATTCACTATGGCTGAAATCACCCAAAGCAACTTTAACGCTAAATTGTTCTCCCTGTTCTGCACTCAACTTGAATAGCAAGCTATCGGTTTTATTTGCTCTCGCTTGCACCAAACTTTTTCCTCGCTCGTCCAACACTATCAATTCTACATCTTCGGGCAACATAATTTCGTTTTCTGCCGGACAAAGTTCTATCAAAATATCAAAATTTCCATGATTGGTTGGCATTATTCCCAGCATTAAATTAACTCTTTCTCCGGGTTGTAATTCTACGGCTTTTATGCGTTTAACCTGAGTAACATCATTAGCAGGATCGCTATTTTCTAAAGTTTGGGTGCTCCTGAAATCAAACTGGAATTTTTGTCTTGATTCAAACACTTTTTCGGCGGCCTCCCAGCCGATGTCGAAAACATTGTGCAACCACTGAATGAGATGTATTGGTTTGAGTTCGTCCAAGTATTCTGGCTGGAGTTCGTCCAGGTATTCTAGCAGGTTTTCGATCGACTCCAACTTGCTAATTGGAACTTTTTCTCGATCGCCCTTTTTGACAAATCCCAGCAACTTCACCTCTTCGAGGGATTGGGCTATCTCCACGGCAACATAACCGATTCTGTCCGATCGCACTTCTGCCGGAATCGAGACAAACTCTTCACCCTCACGTACAGGGCGGCACTCTAGATTGCCAAGATTTTTGACCTCCAAATCCGCAACATCCATGAATTTCTGGATGACAGGATTCCAGATATTGCTGGCAGCCAAATCAGTGTCTATTTCCATACACTGAAAGTAAAAATCCACTGCGTGTACAGCCAAAGCATTTAGATAAACCTGTTTGGCTTTTTTCGGGTCTGTTTGTTGCTGGGAGAGCTTTTGAGCGCTCAGGTGCGCTGCTGGGGCGATCGGCATTGTCAAAACTAAATCAACTTCTGTGTTATTCATGATTACTCCCTGCTTTTGGTACATAATGTTCTACAAGTATTCTTTGAATCTGGGTGTAAATTTCTTTATACACCTCTGATAAAAATTGCTCAAACTAGAAACGTTGACTCCTAATTGATTGGATACATCCTGCCAGTTTTTATCTTCTATAACTTTCTTCACCAACAAAAATTTAAAATTGACGTGCGGGTACTTTTTCATCACTTCGCCTTCAAAAAAACCTCCCGGATCTTCTAGGATGATATCGCTCAAAGCAGCTTCAAGTTGACAAAATTTATTTTGCAATTGTTGCTTTTGTATTTGATTAAAAACTCGATCCATATCTCCACAGTATTCAATAGAAAACTCTTTTTTACCTATAACTTTAGGCGTAGATTCCTGAAAACATTTAAGCATCAAGAAGTTTACCCACTGGCTGACTGTCTTCTCCGGTCGATAGTTGTGAATTTCGCGGCAAATTCGCAACGTCAAGTCCGATTTGGCTTCTGCACAAATTGCCCGATAAATTTCGGGGGTAAATTTTGTATTTCTGGGAGAGTGAACGATTTTATATTTTTCAACCTCCGCCATAAAATTGGTCATAGCTAGTTGTCGCCCTAAAGTTTTAGGTTGGTGATTTTGAGCAGCTATAGCTAGCTGTTTGAGCCGATCGTCAATTTCATCCTTAGTAGGCATCTCTTATTCCAAGGGTACTCAAAAAAATAGTCGGCAAAGCGGATGCAGGTCGCCGGAGATTGGTTAACAAGCCGATCGAGATTGACTGGCGCGCATCCTCCTGCATAGCCCTCTATTTGTCTATCTGTCGGGATCTGGGATTTTTACGCAAAACTTCTGCAAAAGTTACAAAACTTTACATAACTCGCAATTTTTTGGGTGCTGTCAATGGTGGTGGTGCGTCAGGAATCCAGCAGTGCCGACGTTTCATGCAGAAGAGATTAGGCTTGTTGCTACTTACCAGGAAGAGCCTGGTAATGCTTCTGAGGCGAGGAAGGCTTAGAGGATAGAGAGAGGACTGTAGGAGGTGTTTAAGTTATTAAATTTTCGTTCCTAAGCACCCTACAGCAGATGTTTGGGGTTGGTTTTGGGCGATCGAGCGGCAGGGAAGGCGGCACACGCTACGGGAAATATTTGGCATTTGTCTTGAATGCTATAATCGAGCTCGCCAGCACAGGACGATCGCACTCCCAAAAACGCTTATTACACTCCGAAAAAGATGCTGTCGCCAAATGCGCCGTTAATACCACTGCAAAAAAAATGCAGCTTCAGTCAGTGATTCTCAATCGTTGCAAATCAAAAATGGTATAACTGCCCCAAAACCATGCACCAACAATCCCCGCAGCAGCCTCAAAAACACGCGACTCCCAAAAAACTTAAAACAGCTATTTTTTACTGTTTGACAGCAATATTTTTCTGTTGGAGTACCGCGAACCTGCCTACAATTGCCCAAAACCCAGCCCCAGGTGGGCTTAACGGGCAAGAAATGAGAAATTTGCTCGATCGCGGAAACCTCACCGAAGCCGTCACCAGAATCGAACAAGACTGGGAAGAAGACTATCAAAAATACTTGCAACAAGACTTTGGGGCCCGTGAAAAAACCGCCGAAGCAATATCAAAAACCCTCTCCCGTCTAGCAGTTCAAACCAAGAAAAAACCAGCTTTAATTTACGCCATCCCGCGCACAGACCAACTCGAATTAATTTTAATATTGCCCGATCGCCCGCCAATTCTCCGCAGCGTCCCATCCGCCAAACAAGAAATATTGCTGTCAGCAGTCAAAAAATTCAACAGCGAAATCACCAACCCCGCCAAACTCAGCACAACCAGCTATTTAGAAGGAGCCCAACAACTTTATCAATGGATAATTGCACCCCTAGAAACAGATTTGCAAATAGCAAAAATTGAAACCTTGCTGTTTTGCGTTGGCGAAGGTTTGCGAACCGTACCCCTAGCAGCAATGCACGACGGAAAGCAATTTCTGATCCAAAAATACAGCCTCGCCCGCATCCCCGCCTTCAAATTCACCAACACTAACTACGGCAACCTCAAAAACACCCAAGTCTTAGCAATGGGAGCATCTATTTTCTCGGAAACGGCGAACAAACAACCGCTACCTGCAGTCCCGTTAGAATTAAGGACGATCGTCCAAGAGTGGCCAGGTAAATCTTTTCTCAACGAAGATTTTACCCTCGTAAACTTGCAATCGCAGCGCCTGCAACAAAGATACGGCATCATCCACCTCGCAACCCACGCCGAATTCCGCCCCGGAGCTCCCAATAAGTCTTACATTCAATTTTGGGACACCAGACTCGGACTCGATCAAATGAGAGATTTAAAATGGAACAATCCGCCTCTGGAACTGTTAGTATTGAGCGCCTGCAGAACCGCCTTGGGAGACAAAGAAGCAGAACTCGGATTTGCCGGTTTAGCGCTGCAATCGGGAGCAAAATCTGCCCTCGCCAGTTTGTGGTACGTCAGCGATGCGGGAACTTTGGCGCTGATGAGCGAGTTTTACGAGCGCTTAAAAGTCAACAAGCCGAAAGATCCTCCTATTATTAAATCTGAAGCTCTCAGGGAAGCACAAATTGCTGCGATAGAAGGTAAATTAACCATAAATAACGGTCAATTGCAAAGCTCTAGGGGCGAAGTTTTTTTACCTCTGTCTATCCCTAAACTCGACAGCAAAGATTTATCGCATCCTTATTATTGGGCAGCTTTTAATATGATCGGCAGTCCTTGGTAGGTGAGAGAAAGTAACAGGCTTTTGGGCTGGTTTGACAATAAGTTTATTGAAAATATTGTGGGGGGATGCTCTTAGCCAGCCCAAAAAGTTAAATCTTTTGGGCCGCACAGCCGATCGCCGATGAGGCGCGCCCAATGTCTAGACTTTGCCCGATCGGCGATCGCGATCGCCATAATTTTATGCAACTATACCTGTAGAGAAACGGCAAAGCCTGAGTCCGGCGCGGGACTCTACCGAGCGCGCCTCTTGACCGAAACAGATGATAGGCTGTACAACTTGACACTCCGGGCGCGTGAACGCGCGGGGATTCTTGGTTCACTGACACACCTTTAAACTATCCATCCTTTCGGCAATATTTAAACCAAAAACCCGTCCGATTGAACGAAGTTTCGAGTCTAATTTGAATAGCCCCAGAGGGCTTGTCTCCCCAAGCGTTAAGGAATCACTTCCCAGGTTCCCGTATGCCATTGGCGTACATCTAACTACTAAGTTTTTGAGTTTTCTGGTATGGGTGCGCGGTGGCTACCCTAGCTATGTTTTTGTGGTGTTCGCTACCCACGAGATATTATTGTTTTCGAGCCAGTCGTTTTGGATGCTCGCCGTGCTAGCGGTTATTCTACCTGTATCTATCTCTAGTGTACTAGACTTAGGGAAAATACTGTCAAGCCTGAAAAAGTTTTCCAGTATTAAAAGCCGTCCTCAAAGGCTTGCCCTGAGCTTGCCGAAGGGACGGGGGTTTAAACCCAGTTTTCTGATAATGTAATTAAAATATCTGTAGCTGTCGCTCAACCAACCACCACCAACCTGCGACCAATCGAGCGGGACGCTTCCAGGGGGAAACAAATATGAAAAAACTAGAATTTTTACTGCAGAAAGAAGGCGATCGCGCCTGGTTGCCCCTAGAAACCGCCGACGTGGAAATTCTAGAAGGCAAATACCGCGTCGTTGCTCGCATCCAGCACCCCAACACCGACATCGAAATTCGCGTCACCTACACATCCTTCGAGGGAGTAGTCCCGCAGCGGAAAGTCCAAAGCCGATCGGCACGCACCAACCCCGAAGGATTAGTCGTGATCATTCCCTACACCAGACTCAAACCGGGAATGTGGGAACTCTCCTGCTTGCCAGATCCTCGATCGACACCAGCAAAACCTTGGCAGTACGGCGTGCAATTGGAAGTATTGCCCGCAGAATCGGAAACCTCCGAACCCCTACCGCCGACGATCGACACCTCAGAACCTGCCACTATCCCCTCAGACTCACAAATCGCAGCACCGGTCGATCGTCCTGCAACCCAACCCCCAGCCCCACCGCAGCCTCCCAAAATCTACCAATTCCCCAATCCCCAAACCACCCCTCCGCCTCCGCCCCAACCCCCAGTCAAACTCGAACTCGAACTCATACTCGATCGAGAAACCTTCGTCACCCAACTCGGCCGCCCCTTAGTCATTTCCGGCAAAATCGACATTTCCCAACCACCCCAAACAACCAGAAAAAAAGCAACTCTCATCTCTGAATCACAAACAGAAGAACTCAAAAAACTCATCGGTTCAGCAGAAATACAAATCTACCTGCGCGACCCCCAAACCTCAAAAATACTCGCCCAAATCCAGCAGCAGATGCCAGAACAACCTCCCCCCTGCATCTTTGCCTGCGTCACCTACATCCCCAGCGAGTGCAAAAGTCGCCTAATTTTAGGAGAAGCAATACTCAGCAGCGGAGGCGTTCCCCTAGCCACCAAACTATTTACAATAACCGCCCGTTTAGAGCACCTTCTAGAAGTAATCAAAGAAAATTTCATCGAAGAAAAGCATCAAGCCGAACTCTCCCCAACAGCCTCAAAACAGCCTCGGAAGACCACAAATTTATCGTTTCTCAAGCTAGTAGAAAAATCTTTAGAGTCTCCATCCCCGGCCGAAGTCTCAACAAACGAGCCCTTACCGCCTCAACTGAATTCCCGCCCAACCGCAAGTGCCGGCGGTCTAGAATTGCCCGCATTCGGTAACAAACTGCCCGAGGGCAGCCGATCGCAATTGCTCGAAGAAATCTCCAATCCCCGTCAAACAGTCGCCGGGGCGATCGACCCACAAACCAAACCCTCAGACATCCCAACAGCCGCAGAAACGGCCGAAGATCGAGCGATCGACAAAAAACCCGAAAACACCCCGGAACCAGAAACAACAGCCCCAGAAACCCCGCCACCAGCCTCAAAACAGGCATTTCAAACCCTAAACGTCGAGAATAGATTTTGGTCGCGACTGAGTTCCCTAGCCAGCAACGGCGAATCCCCCGAATGGCTCAAAGCAACCACCCTGTCGCCAACTCCAAAAGCCGCCAATAGCAGCGACGCCATAGCCGTAGTGGAAGAAAGCAGCCCAACCCAGCAGCAACGGGCGATCGGGAAAACAATTTCCGAGCCCAAATATATTGGCCCGGAATCCAGAGAATTTGTAGTTTTTGACGAGCCCCCACAGCCGAAACAAGTTGCTCAAAAAACCACAAAACTCGAAGAATCAACTGGGCCAACTCCCTACGTTTTGCCAGAAGACGAGTTAGTACCGATGCCCGTCTTAGAATTGCCGCGCGCCCAAATCCTCGCGGGCCAAGCTGTAACAGTGAAAGTGCAACTACCGGAATTGATGCCCCGGATTTATGTGAAAGTTTGGGTATTCGATCGACAAAGCTACCTGATTCTCGACGGGCCGCGCTGGATTACCGAATTTACACCTAACGGCTTGGGAAATGTCCGATCGAGCATCGAGTTAGAAATTCCCTACGGCTGCATGGAAGTCGAATTTGAGGCGATCGCCGTAGAAATGCAAACTCAGCGAGAAAGTCACAAAATCAGCGTTCACCGCCAAGTTTTGCCCCCAGCCGGCCCCCTTTTGCCCCTGGATGAGTGAACCCTGCATTTATCTCTCTCTTCTCTTTTTCTGTGTTCTCTGCGTTCTCTGCGGTTAAAAAATTCCCAAATCAGTAATCGGTCAGAAATCGTAGTTGGTAGCTAACCCTGATTTGGTATTACTGCAAAAAAATCGGGAAATGGAGGCGAGAAATCTCAGAATATTCCCGGTTTATCGCCCCCCGCGCCCAACTTTTTATCTACTTACCAGCCAACTGCCGAAACTTCTTCTTAAACTTATTCTTGTACACGTAGATCGATCGCTGCAAATCCTCAAATTGCAGCGACATCTCAGCCACCAAACCCCTGCAGTTCCAAACATCCTCCTGATACTTGCGGCAGCAAAAATTCATCGGTTCCGAGTAAACTTGAGATGTTGATAAACTCGGCTTCGGGCCGCACCAGTGAATCACAGTCGCCGAGGCGCGATCGCCTACAGGCCCGCTTGATTCCATCAAAAACCGCTTTTTCACCAAATCCCGGTCAAAATCCGGCACCAAAAACTGCATATTCACATTCTGCACCCGCAGCCGACTTTCCCCGGCCGCCCGGAAAATCATAAAGTTT
Organism: Microcoleus sp. S1D4; assembly: GCF_036700765.1. Lineage (NCBI taxonomy): Bacteria > Bacillati > Cyanobacteriota > Cyanophyceae > Oscillatoriales > Microcoleaceae > Microcoleus > Microcoleus sp. S1D4. The sequence continues at coordinate 3,942 of NZ_JAUBPP010000050.1, read as the reverse complement.
AAAAAAACCATTTCTCCGTACTTAAATATCCCCGAATTTGCAACCGTAAAATCTAAAATTTCTACGTATTCTTTCTAATTAAAATGCCGCACTTAGCAAAAAAGTACCACTGCAGAAATAATTGGCTCGATATTTCGACCAGCTAAAACTGAGGAAATACTTCTCAACACCAGGAATGTCAAATAAAAGTTTGGAAATATCTGCATCCTAATTTTCCTGACAAGGTTGGTCTACAATCAAATCAGATTTCTTAAAATTACCAAACTTGAGAACATCGCCCCAGACGATGGTATCGGCATCCAAAACCAGGAAGTTTGACCAAGGACTTTCCCAAAAGGCAATCATCTTAGTTTTGCTCCAACCAAAACTTTTTTTCCTGAGAACCTCTTAGGAAACCGTTGTGCGATCGATTACTCGCACGCCGTAGGATTTCTCCAAAGCACTCGCGGAAAACGTACCGTCAATCAACAGACAGATGGGAACATCTCCCAAAAAATACCGGATGCTAGCACAGCAATCCTTAGCAAACAGATAATCTTGGTCGCAGCAGGCAATAATAATACCAAAATCTTCCATAACCACTCATTCTTTTACTAAAATCTCCACCCACAGCGTTTGGTTTTTTTGTTCCGACAGCACTATTTTTGAGTTGTGCATTTTCGCCAGCTTAGCATTAAATTCCTGCGATCGCCCTACGCCAAAAACAGCCATCAAATCGCTATAAAATTTGGGTAGAGTTTGTATCTCAAGCAACACAGCATTCTCGGCGCGATTGGATATTAAGCAACACCAATTGCAGCCGCACTCAGAACACCCAAAAATTGTGTTAAAGTAGTGGTTAATTAAACCGGGCGACAGCTTGTCTCAAACATGACGATCGCCCGCGCGAGTCCCGACTCTTGGGATAGTCAGAAAAGCCAAATTGGTCAAGCCAGAAATTTGGCTTTTCTAGGGTACATCTACGAGTTATGAAAGCCTGCTGGCTCCCAGCAGGCCCGAAAATCGCCCCGCCAAAGGTCGCAGGGTTTAAAGTGAGGTTAAAAAGCTTGACATATTTGGCTCGAAAGCTGTATAAGGGAGGCGACAAGCAGCCCCGATCCTATCCTGATAACTGTCTATTAAGTCTGGCGTAACCGAAGACTCAGGGTAGCAGTCAGTTTGAGGCAGATTGTGGCCGAACCCGCACCACCAATTATCGATCGCAGCTACAGCAATTAAAGCAAGTCTGGCGATCGAGAGATGGGATGAACTCCTTGGGGCGTAGGGAGTCTGCCCGGATCGCACGCACCCCGTGCGATGGGAGTGAGGACAAGATGGCTTGTCAAACCTCCATACGCTGCATAAGACCAACATCATTCAAAAATGGTAGAGGCAGCGGCGGTTGAAACGGGAAGCCCAGACTGTATGCTTCGCATAGCGTGTGGGTACGTCGCCCGGTGATGGTATAATCAACCGTAATGTAATGTGGACTTGACCAGAATTGATGCCCTTGCCGTAGAAAAGCCCAGCCCCTACGTTCAAGCGGAAACTAGACACCCCAACTGTGAGTCAGCAGCTATGGAGAGGTTCTATTATATTGGCAGTTATTCTTAGCAGACAAGCAACCACAAAAATTACAAGTTGGGAATTCTCGATCGAGTTGAATAGAGTGTGAAGGTGTGAGGAAAATGAACAGAACTTTTTGGAATTTACTGCTAGTATCCCCCGCTATTCTGGGGCTATCATCAGTTGTCAGTACCGCAGCCCTAGCAGCCGAAGCGACCGCAACCGCTGAAGCCAACCAGCTAGCCACAGCAAAGTTATCCGAATCAAAAATTGCAGCATCAGTTGCAGAATTAGTTGCAGAACCAGTTGCAGCAGCCCCTGCCGCCCCAGAAAAGCTGGCTTTAAACAGCATCGTTCCGGCGGCCCAAACCCCGATCGCCAACTCGGACGACGCACAAAAACAGCCGGAAAAACTGGCAAAAATTGAACCAGAAACCAGCGCAGCAGCACTGCAAACAGCAGAAAGCGGCATCGACTCAGCAGCCCCAATCGCAATCGCCCCCGCCACCACAGCGGCAGCGACTGAACCCGTGGCTGCAGCGAACACAGCCCAACCGTCGCCCCAAGCATCAGACTTGGCAGTGCAAAGCACCCCCACAGACACGGCTGCAAAAATTGAAGAACCGGCTGCCGCCGCTCTCCCCCCAGCTACTGTCCCAGCTACTAAGGTAGAAATTGCTCAGACAGTACCCGGAGGAATGGGCGGCCCGATCGTCCCAGCAACACCCCAAGCCCTGCCGGCACAACAGTCAGGAACCATGTCCCAGGTGACATCGGTCTCTCAACTATCCGACGTAAGGCCGACAGACTGGGCATTCCAAGCCCTGCAATCCCTAGTCGAACGCTACGGTTGTATCGCAGGCTATCCCGACGGCACCTACCGCGGTAACCGCGCCCTGACTCGCTACGAATTTGCAGCCGGCGTCAACGCCTGCTTAGACCAAGTAACCAAACTAATTAGCTCGTCAACAGGTACCTTCGTCACCAAAGACGACTTAGCCATCCTGCAACGCCTGCAAGAAGAATTTGCAGCCGAACTCGCTACCCTGCGCGGACGAGTAGATGGCCTAGAAGCTCGCACCGCAGAACTAGAAGCTAACCAGTTCTCCACCACAACCAAACTCTCAGGAGAAGCCATTTTTCTCGCCAGCGACACCTTCGGAGATGGTGTTGGGCTGCGGGACGACAAAACGGCCACCAACCTCGGCTACCGGGTGCGGTTGAACTTCAACACCAGCTTCAGCGGTCGAGACTTGCTCAGAACCCGCTTGCAAGCTAGAAACATCGCCAACTACGGTACAGCCAACACCGCCGGTACGAACATGGCTCGCCTCGCCATTGACGGCGAAGACGGCAACCAATTCTCCCTCGATCAAGTGTGGTATCGCTTTCCGGTAGGCAACGCTACAGTATGGTTGGGCCCGAAAGGACTGAGGCTCGATGACGTTGCCGAGCTGACTGCTCCCTTGGAAAGTAGCGGCAACGGTGCTCTATCCAGGTTTGGACGTTACAACCCGGCAGTGTTCCGCGGCCCCGAAGGAGCAGGCGCTGCTATCAAATACAACTTGGGCCCAGTGAAAGCCACAGTTGCCTATCTTGCCTCCGACGGCGACTCTCCCAACCCAGCCGACGGCCGGGGCGTTTTCAACGGTTCTTTCAGCGCTTTGGGTCAGCTAAACTTCTCTCTGGGCAAAGTTATTGACATTGGCGCAACTTACACCCGGAAATACAATCGGGGTGGTGATGTTGGCATCATGGGCGGTACTGGCAGTTCCTTGGCTAACCGCCCCTTCGGTCAAACATCCACCGCATCAGATAACTTTGGCGTACAACTTAACTTAAAACCCAGCCGCGGCTTCCAGCTTGGCGGTTGGTACGGTTACACCAAGGCTCACCAAGAACGGGGCGCAGACAATGACGCTACTGTTCAGAACGGTGCTGTTTTCTTGGCGCTGCCAGATTTTGGTAAACCTGGAAACCTCCTCGGTTTTATCGCCGGCATCCCGCCAAAAGTTACTGAAAGCGATGTCGCCAGAGACCGCGACACCTCTTATCACTTGGAGGGTTTCTATCGCTTCCAAGTTAATGACTTTATTGCGGTGACACCGGGCGTTTACGTGATTCTGAATCCCGAAAACAACAGAAATAATGACGATATCTGGGTAGGAGTCCTGCGGACAACCTTTAGTTTCTAAGGTTTCCTGATATCTAGTTAAAACTAAAAGCGGCAGGCGACTGCCGCTTTTAGTTATTGGTCAGTTGGTAGTTGTCAGTTGTCAGTTGTTACAGCACTTCCGGATGTTATGAGGTACAGTAGCACCAATTAGTAAACCAGTTTTTAAGATGTTTCGGATTAATTAAGTCAAGAGCCACAGCAATTATCGTATCAACCATTTT
>NZ_JAUBPP010000049.1:0-12931 GCF_036700765.1 Microcoleus sp. S1D4 | reverse complement strand
ATGTTGTTACCGAACATCAAGGAACCTGCTACTGGTTCGCGGATGCCGTCAATGTCTACGGGAGGGGCTGCGATGAATGCAGTGATGTAGCAAATTGTGGCTGTCAGTAGTGTAGGAATCATCAAGACGCCGAACCAACCTACATAGAGGCGGTTGTCGGTCGATGTGACCCAGTTGCAAAACTGATCCCACAAGTTAGCGCTTTCGCGCTGCTGTAAGGTGGCTGTCATGTGTTTATGATTGCGTTATTTGGTTGTCAATGTTCGGATGATGTCTCTATTATTAACGATGCCGTGAAGGTTTGTAAAGGCCTGTAGCGACAGTTAAACTGATGAAGGTGATAAGGAAAGCTGATGAACCCTGCTGCCAGGGGGAAAACACATCACGCGGCGGTCTTCGGCACATCCTACCTTTTAACGCGGAACTGGTGGCAGCGGAGGTTGAGAAGGCACAGGAGGTGGCTCGATCGGCAGTGGAGGCGCAGGATTTCGAGCTGGTGGCGCACTGCTGAACTGCTGGAGTTGCTCTGGGGTGAGCGATCGCAAAATTCTCAGTCCGAGAGTGTCTCGCGAGATGCTTAGAGCGTAGTTCGGCTGTAAATACGGGCGGAAATTTGATTTGTTGTTCAAATAGGTTTCCATGAAGGCTACGCTGAGTCCGTTGACGTAGCGGCGGGCTAAAGCAGGTTCGGGCCCGATGACATCTGGTGGTGGCAGAAATACGCTTTGAGGGGAATCCTCGATCGTTGAGAAGTGAGTCCCGTTGTTCATCAGTACCAAATATTTGTTGGGCGATGTCAGCCAAGTGAAAGGTTGAATTTGTTCGAGCAAAGCTGGGGCGACTGTATCGGCGCTGCCTCCGACTACCATGATTGGGATTTTTATTTGGCTGAGGTTTGTCTCTCCGAGAATGCTGCTGGCGATCGGGTTGATGGCGATCGCAGCTTTGATGCGCGGATCTCTGAAATTGTACTGGTTGCGATCTAGGCTGCGGGCGCGGCACTGCAACAGCAGGGAGAGGTTCCAAGTTTCGTTTTGTCGCTGGCAGTCTTTTTCTAGCTGGGCAAAGTTAATCCCCGCTCCGGCTAATGTTAAAGCTGTATAGCCACCGAAAGACTGGCCGATGATGCCGACTCGCTCCAAGTCGAGCAGCCCTCGGTAGGCAGGATTGGTAGTCGAAAGTTTGGTTAAATAATCGAGCAAATCTTTGATGTCCAGGGGGCGGTTGACAAATTCCGCTGGTTCTGTTACTTCGTTGGTTTTGCCTGTTACTAGGTTTTGGATTTGTTGGGCGTTGCTGCCTGGATGTTCGGGAACGGCGACGGCAAAGCCGTAGGAGGCTAGCTGTTTGGCTAAATACTCGAAGGAAGTGCGATCGGAACCTAAACCGTGAGAAATTACTACTACAGGGGCCGGTTGCGGGCTTTGCAGCGGCAGGTAAATGTCCATATCAAAGGTGCGATCGCGATTTGGACTCGTCAGAGTTACCGATGATTTTTTCCAAGTATAGGGCCCCGGTAGCTGGGGCTGTAGCATTTCTGCAGGCGGTATCGCTGGCTCAGAGGCTGCTGCTGCTTCCGACAACTTGATGACTCCGGCGATCGCCCGATTGGAACGGTTGATCAGCGATGTCAGGTTATCGGCGATACCCAAGGCGCGCGCAACGTCAATCCTGATGCCGTAAGTAGGGAATTTTTGCAGCACGTTGAGAATTGTCAGGCCTTCTGGATCGGCGGCTGCTAAAATCAGGGCCGCTCGGATGGCATAAAATCCGGGCTGCCGAGCTTTGGTTTGAACTACTCGGCCCAAGCGTTCCAGCAGCACTTCTCCTTGAGGCGTGTAGAGGAATTGGGCGATCGTCACGGGGCTGATTTCAGCTTTCGCTTGCAGGGCGCTGCGAATCTGAGCTAGCTGAGCTTTTTTGGCGTACTGAGCAAAGCCGTCCAAGTTCGAGTCTATTTTGCCTTCTTTGGCGAATAGTGCCAAAGATTCGATCGGAACTGATTCTTCTAGCGGTCCGTAAGTTACGTAGATTCGCTCGGCCCCGAAAGCTGGTGCAGCGGTGCAAACAGCAGTGAATGCAAACAATCCTAGGTATTTGGGGGCGATCGACCGCCGAGTGCGAAGGGCAGCAGTAGAGAGACTCGGAAACAGACAGTTCATAACTTTCATACCTAGCACATTCTAATTAATTAGTCGGTGAAACGGTCTAAATTGTTTCGCCAACATTTAATGCCCAAAAATCTATCAGTTGCTTCGGAAATTAGGTTATCGTGGGAAGCATAGTCTGAGAGTAATTTTATGACCTGAAAACATTCTTCCGAAATTTTTAATTCAACGCGCCCGGGGTCAGTCGATTTGAGATTTTAAATTTCCTGGACAGAGGAATCGCCAAAGCAGGAACAAAAGTCTAAAATTTAGGGCACAGAACAACAAAATTCGGGGGCTTCTATCCATCTTTGGGCGAGGGGTCAAACCTACGGTTATGCCCATTGATTATTTTTTCAGCTATCCAACATATTTGCGATCGAGTTTGTAACTAGAGTCTGAATGAGAAAATTTATCATGTTCAATGCAACTGCTATCCTGATTGACGCTTTTGTGCAAGAGCTGCAGGCCGGCTACCGCCGCACCTACGGCAAGTACAAGCCTGACTATCCAGAAATTATCGCCTGGGCGGGGACGATGGCTCTGGAAAATATCGCTAACTGCGATGCTTTGTACCACAATGTGGAACACACAATGCTCGTGGCATTGGTGGGGCAAGAAATTCTGCGGGGTAAGCATATTCGCGAAGGGGGAGTGTCGCCGGAAGATTGGCTGCACTACCTGATCTCGCTGCTGTGCCACGATATCGGCTACGTGAAAGGTGTTTGTCGCCAAGACCAAGAAGCTGTCGGACTCTACGCTACGGGTATTGACGGGGGCATGGTTTCTGTACCGGTCGGCGCTACTTCTGCCAGTTTAACTGCTTATCATGTCGATCGAGGAAAACTCGTAATTGACGAACGCTTCGGTGGCCACACCTTAATTGATGCCGAACAAATCAAGCGCAATATTGAATTGACCCGCTTCCCAGTTCCTGCTAGCGAAACTCATCAAGACAGAAACAATTATTCTGGACTAGCCAGGGCCGCCGATTTGATCGGTCAGTTGAGCGACCCCAATTACCTGCGAAAAATCAGTGCGCTATTCTACGAATTTGAAGAAGTCGGCACTAATAAAATCTTGGGCTACAATTCTCCGGGAGATTTGCGACAAAATTACGCCAAGTTTTATTGGAACGGAGTTTTTCCTTACATTCCAGCAGCTTTGAACTACTTGGAATTAACCCAGGGCGGCAAACAAATTATTGCCAACCTCTACGCTAACGTGTTTCAAGTAGAACACGCTGAACCGCTCGCTTTCAACAAAACAAACGCTCAAGAATTAATTAAATCCCGTGCTAATAACAACTTGAACGGCGAACACAACAACGATCGCCTTCAACTTTCTACCTCCGGGGATAACAAGAAATTTAGCGAGTTTGCCGATCTAAATTTGTGAGAGATTTATCGATATAATTCAGCAGCTATAAACGCCAGTTATAATTACAACAAATGGTAAATCTAGAGCTGCTGAATTTTTTTATTGAGTTATAATATAACTAAGGAATGACAATTAAATAATTGTTACTTACTCGTTTGCTCGTTTGCTCGTTACCAGGCTCTACCTGGTAAGGCATATCCAGAAGTTCTGCCTCTCTTTACTCCACCACTTTTGAAGATAGAAAAATGTAACAAATGTTTAAAAGATTCAAGTCTTGTTCCTAAGAAATCCTTGTTGTTTAGAGAGAGTTAAGTGATGACAACCAACAACATAGAAGTCGTTTTTAGCTTTGATACAACTGGCAGTATGTATCCTTGCTTGACGCAAGTTCGCCGGAAAATTAAAGAGACGGTGACAAGACTGCTTGATGAAATTCCTGGCATTCGCATTGGCATTATTGCTCACGGGGACTATTGCGATGCTGGCAGCACTTACGTGACTAAACACCTCGATTTGTCGGGCGATGCGGACAAGATTTGCAATTTTGTGCAAAATGTAGAACCAACTGGCGGTGGCGATGCTCCAGAATGTTATGAATTAGTCTTGCACGAAGCTCAATCACTTTCTTGGACTCCAACTAATTCCAAAACATTGGTACTCATTGGCGATGACATCCCGCACGCACCCGCTCAAACTCCTCAAAAACTTAACTGGCGTCAGGAAGTAGATAAGTTAGCACAGATGGAAATTGCCGTTTACGGCATCCAAGCTCTCAACCGTAATCATGCTACTTTATTCTACAAAGAACTAGCCGAAAAGTCTGGCGGTTTTCACCTCAATCTCGACCAATTTTCCTACATTACAGATTTGTTTTTAGCAGTTTGTTACCAACAGTCATCTAACGAACAACTGCAAGCTTACGAGCAAGAAGTTGTCAGTGAAGGTCGCATGAGTCGCGGATTAAACAAGATGTTTGATACCATGCTGAAGCGGGAAGGCGCTGCTGTTTACGAATCAGCCGAATTGCGAGCTGTCAAACCGGGGAGATTTCAGATTCTAGAAGTAGATAACGAGATTTCAATTAAAGCTTTTGTGCTGGAGAATGGTTTGGCTTTTAAAACCGGGCGCGGGTTTTATGAGTTTACTAAAACAGAAACTATCCAAGGTAAGAAAGAAATTGTGCTGATGGAGCGTTCGACTGGGGATTTATTTGAAGGAGAAGCGGCGCGAGAAATGTTGGGTTTGCCAATGGGGGAGACTGTGCGCCTCAAACCGAGCAATCTAGAAAAGTATGCGGTTTTTGTGCAAAGTACCTCGGCGAATCGCAAGCTGATGGGGGGGACTCGTTTCCTTTATGAAGTTGAAGATTGGGATCGTTAATCGATTTTAAACGTCCAAACAACAACCGCAGATTGAGGTAGATAATGCTAACATTTTTATTGTGTTTGTGATTTGTTTGTCCTACACATCTGCGGTTAAAAAATATACACTTTTAAGTTAATATGCAACCAGACATTCAGCAGCGAGTTAAACAGTTGAGGGATCAGCTACAGCAAGCTAGTTATGCTTATTATGTTCTTGATGCGCCGATTATGGCTGATGAGGTGTACGATCGCCTTTATCGACAGTTACAAGAGTTAGAATCAGATTATCCTGAATTAATTACTGCCGAAAGTCCGACTCAGCGCGTGGGAGAAAAGCCGGCTACTCAATTTTTTAGTGTCAAACACAATATTCCTCTCTACAGTTTGGAAAATGCTTTTAATTTTGAGGAATTTGCTAAATGGCAGGAACGCTGGCAGCGAATTGCACCCCCCCTAACCCCCCCTTATCAAGGGGGGGGACAAGATGGAATTACGCCTATTCTTAGCAACGAAGAAAACAAAGAAATTACTCCCCCCCTTAGCAAGGGGGGGCTGGGGGGGGTTTCCTATGTTTGCGAGTTAAAAATTGACGGTTCTGCTTTAGCGTTAACCTATGAAAATGGGGTTTTAGTTCGCGGTGCGACGCGCGGAGATGGGATTGCGGGAGAGGATATTACTCAAAATGTCAAAACTATTCGTTCGATTCCTCTCAAGCTGAATTTAGATAATCCGCCGCCTGTGGTGGAAGTGCGGGGAGAGGCTTTTTTGTCTTTGGCTGTGTTTGAGGAAATTAATCGGGAACGGGAAAAAGCGGGGGAACAATTGTTTGCTAATCCTAGGAATGCGGCGGCGGGTACGCTGCGGCAGTTGGATTCTAAAATTGTGGATCAGCGGCGCTTGGATTTCTTTGCTTATACTCTGCATTTAGATGAAGCTAATCAGGAAAAGACGCAAGGGGAATCTTTGGAATTTTTGCGAAGAATGGGGTTTAAGGTGAATCCCAATCGCAAAGTTTGCTATTCTTTGGATGAGGTGCAGGAGTATTACGAATATTGGGATACTGAACGGCGAAATTTGCCTTACATGACAGATGGGGTTGTTGTTAAGATTAATTCGGTTTTGTTGCAAAAACAGTTGGGTTTTACTCAACGATTTCCGCGTTGGGCGATCGCCCTGAAGTATCCGGCGGCCGAAGTCCCTACAATTGTAGAAGCAGTCACCGTACAAGTAGGGAGAACCGGAGCTCTGACACCTGTAGCGGAACTCAAACCGGTACAGTTGGCTGGAACCACGGTTTCGCGCGCTTCTCTCCACAATAGCGATCGACTTTCCGAGCTAAATCTCCACATTGGCGATACTGTGATTGTCAGAAAAGCTGGGGAAATTATACCAGAAGTTGTGCGAGTTTTAACAGAACTTCGCCCCGAAAATGCTCAACTTTTTCAAATGCCTAGTTGCTGTCCCGAATGCGCCCAGCCTGTGGTTCGGGAAAAAGGGGAGGCGGTTACTCGCTGCATCAATACGTCTTGTCCGGCAATTTTGAGGGGTTCACTGATTCATTTTTGCAGCCGGGATGCTCTGGATATTAACGGTGTTGGGGAAAAGTTGGTGCAGCAGATGGTTGACAGCAATCTGCTAAATTCTGCGGCGGATTTGTACGATTTGACTGCGGAAAGATTGATGAGTTTGGAACGCATGGGTAAGAAGTTAGCAGAAAAGTTGGTAAGTGCGATCGCCCAATCCAAAAATCAACCTTATTCCCGCGTACTTTACGGCTTGGGCATCCGCCACGTCGGCAGCGTGAATGCTCAATTGCTGACAGAAAGGTTTGCAAATGTGGAAGAGTTATCAGCAGTATCAGCGGCATCGATTGAGGGCGTTTACGGCATCGGGTCGGAAATTGCACAATCGGTTTCTCAGTGGTTTCGAGTTCCGGCAAATCAAAGTTTAATCGCACGGTTAAAAACTGCGGGATTGCAATTGCACTCAGAAGTGAAAAGTCAGAATTTAGCCGATATAAATTTACAATTTGCTGGTAAAACCTTTGTGCTGACTGGAACTTTGCCGACTCTGAAACGAGATGAAGCCAAAGATTTAATTGTCAAAGCTGGAGGAAAAGTTACAGGTTCTGTTAGTGCTAAAACTGATTATGTGGTTGTGGGAGAAGATGCGGGTTCTAAATTAGAAAAAGCTCAATCTTTGGGGGTAAAACTACTTTCGGAATCTGAGTTATTAGAACTGCTATCGAAACCATAAATGATTGGTGAAAGTCAATATATCTCTGTTTGCTCTTTCTCTGCGCCCTCTGCGCCCTCTGCGGTTCGCAAAAAAGCTGATTCATTTCAGCCGTTTTCAAAGAACATCGCCAACAATTCTATTTCCCTAGGTACAAAATAGCCGATCCTCTTCGAGGGCTGCGCTAACGCGAATTGTGCAATACCTCAAAAGGCATAGAAATCGCGCTCGCGATCGATAAAATATACATACTTCCAGGGCGCTACTGCTTTTTGAGGTTGCCAGTACAGACGAGTTTTGCTAAAATCTGAGATAATTTGCAAGAGTGCACCATCGCCTCCGGCAATTCCCAGCAAATCGCAAAAATCAGAGGAGCTACGTGATGTCGGAAATCCCAGAACAAACACAAACCAATTTGCCGCCTCCAGAAATAAGTTCCGAAACCTCTATTTCTATGACGGAAAACTTAAAAAGTAGCTTGGGAAATATCCTTGGCAGTTGGAAGATTAAAGCAGGATTAGCAGTGGCCGTACTGTTTGGAGTGTTCCTGTTTTGGTTTTACTGGCAGCACATGATTGCAGTGGCAGGTATGAAGAGTTGGGCGAGTCGATCGGGCGCTAGGGCGATCGAATGTATGGTAAGAGATACTAATAACGACCAGTATGTAAGTTGCAGCGCTCTCCTCGACCAGCAAATTGTCCCTCTCGAATGCAGTTCTAGTTTGTTAAACATCGGTTGTCGCGTCAATTACGGAACCGCAGCGCCTAACGTGAAACAAGGAGGGCCAAGAGGTTCTGCTTCTTGATAATTTTTAACTCGCTTGGTAATCGGAAAAATATGATTCTGATGACAAGAATAAATGGTGCGTCAGAATGAGATGAGAGTGATAATTGAAAATCACCTTTCCTGACGCATCCTACCCTTGACTTCTTCCATCTTCCATCTTCCATCTTCCATCTTCCGAGGGAATTACATCCGTTACATCCGTTACATCCCGTACATTGCTCGTTGCCGAACTTCCATCTTCCGACGGAATTACATCCGTTACATCCGTTACATCCCGTACATTGCTCGTTGCGGAACTTCCTTCTTACCAAGGACTTCCGATTAGGGTGAAACTGCTCCAGTAGTAAGGATGAGAAAAATCTTGGTTTTGTTGTAAGTCAGCCGGTAAATTCAATTTGCCCGCTGTTGTTACTAACTGCCCGTTTTCCATCCGAACTTTATGAGCAATCATCGCCTGTTGAGCAAGTTGCAAAGTTTCTGCCTTCGTTGTGGCTCCTCGCAACTGATGGTAAAATTCGCTCATCAGCGCCAAAGTGCCTCCGTCGTCAACATACCACAAACTCCCTAAAGCAGATTTCGCGCCGGATTTTACCGCTAAACCTCCAAAACCTAACTCTGCTTCCCCATCGCCCAAGGCTGTTCTACAAGCACTTAATACTAATAAGTCTACCTGCGGATTGCGCCAATTTAAACTTTCTAGGCGATCGAGCTGCAATTTGGAATTCCACAGTTGAATGTAAGAATTGCTTGGTTTTCCCGGTTGGAAGTCAGCGTGGGTTGCTAGGTGAACTATCCGAAATCCTCTTTTGGCGTGTTCGGAGTTGAGATTATCTAAAGTGAAAGTCGAATTGAGGAAAGATGGCCCATGCCACTGAGCGGAAATCGCCTGTAATTCGATCGGCACACTGAGCAAGGGTTTTTGGTTAACAAATTCTGACCTTCCCATTGCTAGCACTGTGGCATCTGTAACTGCTTTATAATCGCTATTAGTCAAGCTAAAACTCGGAATGAGGCTGAAACTGTATTTTTCAATCAAGAAGCCTTTACCGTCGTGCAAAGCGGCAAAGGGCATACTCCTCAATCCGGGATCGACTGACAGTAACAAAGTCTGAATTCCTAAGTTTTTTAAGTCTTTGTCTAGGGGTGCGATCGCCCATTTATATAATTGCTGGGCGGCGCGTAGATAAGTGGTAGTACCGCGTTTTCCCGGACTGGTGATTTCAGCCTGCAACTCCTGAACAAATGGGAAAAGAGCTGCTCTGTTGGCTTCAGGGACGCTGTAGTGAATCGGCCGTCCCACGGGAGGAACTAAAATTAGTTCTAGTCGATCGGCTAGCGAGACTATGTAGATGATACCAGACCGTTTGCCGGTTTGCTGTTCGATCTTATTTAACGTTTGTTGTAATGTCGCAATCAAGATTTTTTCTTCTGGGAGATTGCCTTTTACCCCCAGGTATTCTCCAAATTCTTGGTTCCTCATTTCTTCGATTCCCGAGATTGTTTTTTCTATGTCGTTACCTTCAAAAAGTTGATCGGGAGACGGAACATATCCCAGAACTAAATTAGAAGTGGGGTTGACTATTGGCGGTTCTGGTGATGGTGGTGAGGGTGGTACTAAGTCCGGGGGTAATGTACGGGTGATAGTGCGATCGAGGGTTAAAACTCGATCGACAGCAGCAACAACGGGATTGTCTAGCGATCGAAATTCGGGGCCTTGAAAGTCTTTGGGATCGAGGGTTGGGGGTTGCCGTGCGGGCTCTTGTCTTTCCGTAGGATCGATCGAAGTGATAGTTACAACCTCAGGGGGAGTTACAACCTCAGGGGGAGTGATAGTTACAACCTCAGGGGGAGTTACAACCTCAGGGGGAATGACAGTTACAACCTCAGGGCGAGTGACAGTTACAACCTCAGGGCGAGTGACAGTTACAACCTCAGGGCGAGTTACAACCTCAGGGGGAGTCGCAGTTACAACCTCAGGGGGAGTCGCAGTTACAACCTCAGGGGGAGTCGCAGTTACAACCTCAGGAGGAGTCGCAGTTACAACCTCAGGGGGAGTTGGCGTTGGCGTCGGAGGGGGAGTTGGCGTTGGCGTCGCGTCGATCGCGGCGTCAGTCGAAAACACAATATTACCAACACTACTAGAACGCGGAAACGACTGCGATGTAATGCTAGATTGTCCCGTTGTAATTGCACCCGCCGTACCGTTGCTAGCAGCATTCCCCACCACAAATGGTTGAATCGGCGTCCCTCCATCTCCCCCAGCGTGCACAATTGTAATTTTGCCACCACCTGTGCCGCCAGCAGTAGAAATGCTAGCAAATCCCGTCGGCGACAGTGGGGTGGAAAAAGTACCCGTAGCGCGGAAAAAATTGCCTGTTATTGCTGTCACCTCGCCACCGGTGCCGCCTGTACCGCCTTGGGCATTGATAAACTCTACTTGAATATCGCCGATCGGATCTAAGAACACATTGCCCGCATTTCCGACTATACCGCTAGAGTTAATTTGTCCGGCCGTAATTGAAGTTATCGCCTTAACCGTTATGTTACCGCCACTGTTTCCCGATGTATTCAAATTGCCGGCGGTGAAATTGTTACCGCTTGTAAATAGAATTTCTCCGCCATTAGCAGTAATATTTTTAACACTTATATCGCCCTTGGCAGTAATATCGACTTTGCCGGCGGTGACATCTCCCGATAAATTGACTTTTTCCGTATTTAGTGCTGTCAATTGTTGCGCGTTAATTGTCGAGTTTCCTGTCACATTGCCAGCATTTTCGATCGCAAGGTTTCCTAATTTGCTGGTGGCACCCACCGAATCGTTGAAAGTGATGCTGCCGCTACCGGAGGCTAGAGTTAAGTTGCGGGCCGCATCAATACTGTCTATCGCACCTCCAAAGGCAATACTCCCCCCGGCTGTACTCAATATCGCATCTTTCCTTAACCCGAGAACACCGTTAATATTTATATTGCCCTGATTAGTAGTAACATTGCCACCTAACTTAGTGCTGCCAGCAGCAATATTAAAACCCGAATTGCTCGCAATATTACCGTTAGTGAATTCCGCCTGCGTTGCGGTAACATTTAAAACAGAAAGTGGTGCTGTTCCTCCGATATTTCCTTGTACCAGCACATTGCCTGTAGCCGCATCTAAGTTCAACAAATGATTACCGTCGATCGCACCAACTATCTTAATATCTCCGCCGCCGGTACTGAGATTAATATCGTTTCCGAGTTGGATAGTGCCGTTAAGGGCGATCGGGTTTTTATTGGTATTGATGCCAGAATTTAAATTAATTGTGGAAGCGTTGAGGGCGATACTGCTGTTGTCATTGCCCGTCAGAGTGCCATCAAGTGCGATCGTCCCAGTTGCCCCTTGAATAGTTACGGGGTCTAAAAATGTGAGATTATTAGGTATACTAACCTTGGCGGTGCTATCCGATCGCCCGATCGCGATCGAGCTAAACCCATTTTGAATAAAATTAAGTTCCGATGGCGTCAAATCTAAAGCGCTAGTATTGTTATCAGTTCCGCCAACCACAATATTTTGTCCTGCTGTTGCTGGTTGCAGCCTTAGCGCGCCCGTACCAGAAACGTTACCTGAAAAATCAATTTCACCGGCAGTTAAAGTCAGCGGGTTACTACCTGCCGATAAACTAGAACCGAAAGCAATAGTTGCATCTCCGAGTGTAAAATTTACAGGAGTATTTAATGTCACCGGCCCACTAAAACTAATGTTGTCATTAGTTGTGGTAATATTTCCGCTCAGGGCAACGCTTCCCGCGCCATTTTGATTAAATGCACCGTCTAAGTTCAGATTATTTAAAATATTTAGATTGCCCGTATTGCTAATTATTAGCGTACCGTTATTGGTAGTGGTCAAAGTTCCTTGCAGATTGATAGTATCAGCCGAAATTCCAATATTGCCAGCTACGTTAATCGCAGAATTTGCATTGATATTTTTTCCGCTAATTTGCAACTTGCTTAAAGAATTAGCATTGCCAACTGCACCATTAAATGTAACATTACCGGTATCCCCATTCACAGTCAACTCGCTACTGCCGTTAACTGTATCATTAAAAGTAAGATTGTCACCTGAAATAATCGGATTATTGGCAACAGTGACAGCATCTCCATAAGTTTGACTTCCCGTAGTTGTCACATTGCCATTCAGTTGAGTTGTGCCGCCAGTGTTAGTGGTGATGCTAGCAGCCTTGACGGCATTAAATGCGGTGGTTCCTGTAGAGTTAGCGGTAATATTTCCTAATGCTGTAGTATTGCCAACTGCACCATTGAATGTAACATTACCGCTCACCGCGTTAGCCGTCAAATCGCTAGTGCCGTCCACAGTATTATTGAAAGTAATGCTGTCACCTGAAAGAATCGGATTGTTGGCAATTGTCACTGCATCTCCGTAGGTTTGACTGCCGGTTGTAGTGACATTTCCCTTTACTTGAGTTGTGCCGCCAGCATCTGTAGTCAAACTCGCGGCATTGACTGTTTGACTAAATGCGGTAGTTCCTGTAGAGTTAGCTGTTATTTTGCCAAGAGCACTTGCAGCACCAACTGCACCATTGAATGTAACATTACCAGTACCCCCATTCACAGTTAAATCGCTGCTGCCGTCAACAGTATCGTTGAAAGTAATCCCGCTGCCTGCGAGAATCGGATTATTGGCAACAGTGACAGCATCTCCATAAGTTTGACTGCCGATTGTAGCGACATTACCATTAAGTTGAGTTGTGCCCCCGGCATCTGTAGTCAAACTCGCGGCATTGACTGTTTGATTAAATGCGGTGGTTCCTGTAGAGTTAGCTGTTAAATTGCCAAGAGCACTTGCAGCACCAACTGCACCATTGAATGTAACATTACCAGTACCCCCATTCACAGTTAAATCGCTGCTGCCGTCAACAGTATCGTTGAAAGTAATCCCGCTGCCTGCGAGAATCGGATTAGTGGCAATTGTGACAGCATCTCCATAAGTTTGACTGCCGATGGTAGCGACATTGCCTTTTAGTTCAG
>NZ_JAUBPP010000048.1:0-13959 GCF_036700765.1 Microcoleus sp. S1D4 | reverse complement strand
ATTTTAAATCACCCTAACCTCTCGTCAGTCCTATCCTATGGTACTCTTGCTGCTTAAAAACTGTCCGAAGTATTGATGTATTCAATTACTGTAATTAAATCTCACTACATATTTATTACTACCCACAATCATTCTGCCTGTTGATGAGGGCGATGTAGGAGGGGTGTCACCCTCATACATTCGCCAACAGTCTCTTGAAACCGCGTCTACACAAACAAAACCCGCCTTCGCGGGTTGAAGAGTGTACGGTTTCAACCGCAGTCTCAAAATAACTAATGACTAATTACAAATCTGTCAGCAACCTGGCTTTACGTAAAATAAATGTGAGGACTGTTTGTTGGCCCGTAATAATATCGGCTCTGCCCTCCATTCCCGATTGAATTGAATACTGGCGGGGGACATTTACCTGGGAATTTCCGAAGAATTGACGGCTGGTGGATTGGAGTTTTGTTAAATAGGTTTGTTCTGGCTTAATCGAAACTTCGTAATAAGATCCACCTGAATTATTGGCGGGATTTTGAGGGGCGATCGCATCTGGGGCGATTTCGCTGACTGTTCCTTTCAATGTGCCGTAGTCGGGGAAGGGTAAAGCCGAAATCCTGATCTGTACGGGTTGACCGATTTGGATGCGGGCGATGTCTTGGGATGTGACTTTGGCTTTGACTACCAGGGGTACGTCGCTGGGGACGATTTGGGCGATCGCGCTGCCGGCTTGTACGGTTTGACCGGTATTTTGTACTTCCAATTTGAGAATTGTACCATCAGCGGGGGCGCGGATCACACTATTTTTGAGTTGTGACTCAACTTGATTTAGCTGTTTTTTAGCTTGAGTCAATTGTTGTTGGATGGTCGATCGCTTGACGAGCAAAACCCGCCGACTTCTACCCAGTTTCTCGGCAACATCCGGCAGCGATGCGGCGATTTTGACTAAAGCGGATTCGACTAATTCCTGTTCGGCGGAACTTCCGTTTTGGGTGCTTTTAAGTTGGGCGCTGGCCAAAATTTGATTTTCCAAGTCGCGCAGTTGCTGGTTGATTTGCTGTGCTGCTGCTTGAGACTGATTAATAATGTCTTGGAATTGCTTGTTTTGAGTTCCCAAACGCGAACCGTCTACAACTGCGATCGTATCTCCGGCTTTCACTGTCTGATTTTCGCTGACAGCAATGCTTTCGACGGTTCCTTCGGTGGCCGCTTCCACGACGCGCACTTCTCCGGCGGGACGGACGATCGCCTCTGCTTTGACTGTGGCGCTGTATTTGGTGACACTAGCCAGGGCGATCGCCCCGCCAAAGGTGGCCACCATCAAAATTCCCCCCAAACTTGTCCAACGGCTGACAGGGGGCAAAAACTGGTCGTTATTAAAGGTTTCAGCGGGTGTGGGTTCGGGAGTGAGAGACATGGTGGGTGCTGGGGTGAGAGGAATAATTTTGAGCTTTGAGCTTTGAGTTGGGGGGGAGGAGGATAGTTTTGAGTTTTGATACCAGTTCTAAAAAACAATGCAACTGTATACAAGCTCTAAACCCTTATAAAATCCGTTATTTTCAATGTTTTCATCTCTCATTTCAAATAGTAAAATGAAAAGGAAGAGAGCGATCGTTTATTTTTTTTGTCATATTGATTTTCCGTTTTCCGGATACCAAGGATAGGTTGAGAAGTCTAATACGGCTTACCAATTAAGCCCGAAGAAACTGGGTTTTCGATCGAGTCTGCGGGCTGCAACCAAAGATTTTCGTCAAAAAACCCGGTGTCTGACAAGGAGTGCGTCCATGACTATATAAATCAAAATTCACGGGGTTAAGGTCAAAATCCGCACAGCTTTGCTGTCCCCACCCGCAAATTTCCCCAAACATCAAGAATGGTGGACAAAGCGGGCAACATTCATGAAACTAGGATATTTCAGTAATGATTTTTGGCGCTGTTACCCGGTTTTTTGGGGAGATGTACGTAAGTAAGTACATAGGTATTAATAGGAGTTCCTCATGCCGGAAAATCAACAAAATTCATTCTTTACCGAGCTCACCGAACGAGAATCGGCTACTGTCAGCGGTGGCAGCCCTACCAGCGGTGTCAGCAGTAATAACAGCAACAGCGGGAGCGAAAACAGCAGCAATGACCTCAATATGCTGTTTTTCATGCCGCAGCCGAACCAGTTGTATCTGTACGATCCGAACCGATCGCGCCCTTACAAAACCCTAATAGTCTAGATAGGTGAGTCTGGTAGCGCGATCGAAAGAAATTTGGAAAATATCTCAGTAACATTCCGGAACTCGCACAGCACTTCAAGAACTATTAGTTAGTAATTACACGAGGCTATATAAAACTTATAAAACTTATAGTTCTCGTTCCATCTTGTCAAATTAAAAGGAGTCAAATCATGAAAGACACTAAGGAAAATTCACTGTTTGCTGAACTCACCCCAGAAGAATCAGCTAGCGTCAACGGCGGTTACTATTATGCCAATAATAACTACAACGACTATAACCGCGGACGCCGCCGCAGTTGGGTAGTGTACCGCCGGAATTGTGACGGTTCCTTCAGAAGAGTAGTCCGCTACGGCTACTCATAAAGTTTAGGGCTGTGAATTCAGCTCTCTAACTGTCGATCGAGAAAGCACCCATAATTTCATGGTGCTTTATTTAAGCGAGGCTGTAGAAATTTTAAATAATTTCTAGTTTCTGTTAAAAACTTTTAACCTTGAAAGGAGTCAAATCATGAAAGACACTAAGGAAAATTCACTGTTTGCTGAACTCACCCCAGAAGAATCAGCTAGCGTCAACGGCGGTTACTATTATGCCAATAATAACTACAACGACTGTAACCGCGGACGCCGCCGCAGTTGGGTAGTGTACCGCCGGAATTGCGACGGTTCCTTCAGAAGAGTAGTCCGCTACGGCTACTCATAAAGTTTAGGGCTGTGAATTCAGCTCTCTAACTCTTGATTGAAAAGCACCCATAACTTTATGGGTGCTTTTTGCTGATTGGGTAGTGGGTGAGGAGTAGTGTTCATTATGCTCTACTCATTATTCAATTCGCCAAATGTTAAAGAATATTCCTTTGATCGGCAAAATGCCATTATTCGGACAAGTAAACAGGTTTAAGAAATATCAGGTTGTTCTCCAGCAAAGCGAAGAAGATTGCGGGGCGGCTTGTTTGGCTTCTATCGCCAAATATTACGGACAGAATTTTACAATTAGCCGCTTGCGAGAATTTGCCGGTACCGGTCAAAAGGGGACGACTTTACTGGGCTTGAAACAGGGGGCTGAGGCGATCGGCTTTAATGCTCGATCGGTGCGAGCAGCAGCAGCTATTTTAGACAAAATTGATGAAGCACCTTTGCCGGCCATTATTCACTGGAGCGGGTATCATTGGGTTGTTTTGTACGGAAAACAGGGCAATAAATATGCGATCGCAGATCCCGCCATTGGTCTGCGCTATGTTTCTAAAGAAGAATTAGCAGCGGGTTGGACAGATTGGCTGTGCTTGCTAGTAGACCCAGATCCAGAGCGGTTTTTTGCAGAAGCAGACGGTCAACCGCCCGCCAATTCCTTACAAAAATGGATGCGCCGGGTTGGGATTTACCGCCACATTTTAATCGAAGCATTGTTGATGAATGTAGTGTTGGGTTTGCTGTCGATTTCGTCGCCTTTTTTAGTTCAACTGCTCACCGACGACATCCTGGTGCGGGGCGACACGCAACTTTTGGCAAGTGTGGCGATCGCAGTTATAATTATGAATTTTTTTAGCAGCAGTTTAGGATTAGTTGAGTCAAACTTAATTGCTCAATTTTCCCAGCGTTTAGAGTTAGGATTGGTGATGGAGTTTGGGCGCAAATTTCTGCGCTTGCCTTTGAGCTTTTACGAAACCAGACGCAGCGGCGAAATCGTCAGTAGATTACAAGATATCCAAGAAATAAATAAATTAGTTTCTCAAGTAGCTATCAGCTTGCCCAGTCAATTTTTTATAGCGGTAGTTTCTTTTATTTTTATGTTGTTTTACAGCCCGCAACTAACGTTGGCTGCAACAGCGATCGCTCTATTAATGACTGCATCTACAGTAGTCTTTCTGCCAGTATTGCAGCAAAAGACGAGGAATTTATTTGTGCTGGAAGCAGAAACTCAAGGCGTTTTAGTCGAAACGTTTAAAGGCGCGCTGACTGTAAAAACTACTAGCAGTGCCCAGCAACTTTGGGAGGAATTTCAAAGCCGCTTTGGTCGCTTAGCAAATCTCACTTTTCGCACTACACAAATTGGCATCCTCAATAATATTTTTTCTGGTTTTATTGCTTCTGCGGGCGGCATTACTTTGCTGTGGTTGGGCAGCGGTTTGGTGATTGACAAGGTATTGAGTATCGGTCAGTTGCTGGCGTTTATCAGCATGAATCAAAACGTTACTACTTGGGTAAATTCTTTGGTCGGATTTAGTGATGAAATGACTCGCGTTAAGACAGCAACTCAACGGCTTTCAGAAGTGATTGATGCTGCACCGGAAACTAAGAATGATAGTAATAAACCTGCGGTCACGATTCAAGGTCGCGATGAGATTGTTTGCAAGAATGTGAATTTTCACTATCCCGGTAGACTTGACTTGCTGGAAAATTTTTCTGTGACGTTTCCTGGGGGTCAAGCAATTGCTTTAATCGGCTATTCCGGCTGCGGAAAAAGTACGCTTGCTAAGGTAATTGCTGGTTTGTATCCGCTGCAATCTGGTAATGTGAGAATTGGCGGCTACAATTTGCAAGATTTGTCTCTAGACAGTCTCAGACAGCAGGTGGTTTTAGTTCCTCAAGAAGCGCATTTTTGGAGCCGTTCGATTATAGATAATTTTCGTTTGGGGAGTCCAGATGCTAGCTTTGAACAGATTGTGAAAGTGTGTAAACTTGCGGGGGCTGATGAGTTTATCAGCCAATTACCTGATAAGTATCAAACTGTTTTAGGGGAGTTTGGAGCGAATATTTCTGGGGGACAAAGACAGAGATTGGCGATCGCCCGCGCCCTTCTCAACAACCCGCCCGTATTGATTTTAGACGAATCTACCGCAGGGCTAGATCCCGCCAGCGAGGCGGAAGTTTTGGAAAATTTGCTGATGTACCGGCACGGGAAAACCACGATTTTTATCAGTCACAGGCCGCGAGTGATCGATCGCGCCGATTGGATTATCATGTTAGAACGCGGCAGGTTGAAAGTGCAAGGATCGGCGGCTAGATTGCGATCTGTTCCCGGAGATCATTTAGAGTTTTTGCATCCTTAAACAAAATTGTAGTAGATAAAACGGCGGTTAGAAACCGCCCGGTATTTTATCTCACCGCCCAATCTTCTTAGTTAATGAACCCGACAAACTAGGGGAATCGCCTCTTGATTGTCCAGCACTAAACCGTACTCCAAACCTTCAACAACCGCCTGACAAGAAGCATCCAAAATATTCGTAGAAACCCCTACAGTTGTCCACCGCTGCTGGCGGTTGCTCGATTCCAATAAAACGCGCGTTTTAGCAGAAGTACCCGCACCAGAGTCGAGAATTCGCACTTTGTAATCTGTCAGATAAAAATGTGCAATCGCCGGATAAAAATTCACCAAAGCTTTCCGCAAAGCCGAATCCAAAGCGGAAACCGGGCCGTTTCCTTCCGCACATTCCAGAATATTTGTACCGTTGACTGACAATTTGACAGTTGCTAAAGCCGTACAATCTTCGCCAACCTTATCGCAGTGTACTTGAAATCCCTTAATTTCAAACCACCGCTGGCGCTGTGACAAAGCCTCCCGCATTAACAATTCAAAACTTGCCTCAGCACCTTCAAATTGATATCCTTGACTTTCCAAAGCTTTTAATTTTTCCAGAATTTGGCGACAAGCAGGATTTTTGCGATCGAGTTCAATTCCAAAAGTGCGGGCCTTCGCCAAAACATTGCTCAAACCAGCTTGATCAGAAATCACAATTCGCCGTATATTACCAATCTTTTCTGGTTCCAAGTGTTCGTAAGTTAACGGATTTTTTTCAACAGCCGATACGTGAATGCCGCCCTTGTGAGCAAAAGCCGAAAGACCGACAAAAGGAGCACGGTCATCGGGAGCAAGGTTGACAATTTCGCTGATCGATCGGCTGGCTTGAGTTAATTTAACTAATTGCTCGTCTTGAATGCAATTATAACCCAATTTAAGCTGAAAATTAGGAATCAAAGAACACAAATCGGCATTGCCGCAGCGTTCGCCGTAACCGTTAATAGTTCCCTGCACCATCTTCACGCCTTCCTGCACAGCAGCTAAAGCATTAGCAACCGCAACTCCAGAGTCGTTGTGAGTGTGAATTCCTAGGTGTAAAAATGTTGTACTTTTTGTTGCTAAAAATGCTAAGACATCGCGAACTACTTGAGTTACTTCGTGGGGTAAAGTGCCGCCGTTAGTATCGCAAAGCACCAGCCATTCTGCACCGGCATCCGCCGCCGCTGCTAAAGTTTGAAGAGCATAATCGGGATTGTGTTTGTAGCCGTCAAACCAGTGTTCGGCATCGTAAATAACGCGCCTTCCCTGACTCCGCAAATATTCAACGGTATCTCGAATCATCGCCAAATTTTCATCTAGGGTCGTTTTCAAACCTTCAATAACGTGCAAATCCCACGATTTACCAAACAGCGTTACCCACCGAGTACCGGCTGACAAAATAGGCTGCAACATTTCATCATTAGCTGCGGTTCTTCCCGGCCGCCTAGTGGAACAAAAAGCTACAACTTCTGCTTGAGTTAGTGGCTCTTCTTTGAGCCGCCAAAAAAACTGTACGTCTTTAGGATTAGCTCCCGGCCAGCCGCCTTCGATAAAGGGAATTCCTAAACTGTCTAACTGACGGGCAATTCGCAGTTTGTCTTCGAGAGATAGAGACAGTCCCTCGCACTGAGCGCCGTCTCGCAGTGTGGTATCGTAGATCCAGAGCCGATTTGTCATGGGGAGTTTGGAGAGAGAAATTGGTAATATATGACTTATTATATTAGATGAATTTATTTGAAATAAATGCGATAATATATAGGAAAATTAACATAAATCTAATTGGGGTAATTGCTGTGGTTAAGGTACAAGCGCAAGGAAAAACATTTGAGTGCGATCGCGAATCGAATCTCCGTGAAGTTTTGCTCAAAAACGGCATCGATCTCTACAATGGTAACGCCAAAGTCATCAACTGCCACGGGCTAGGCACTTGCGGCACCTGCGCCGTCAGCATCGAGGGTGAAGTTTCCGAGCCCGAGTGGCGCGAAAAAGCCCGACTTTCGCTTCCTCCCCATTCTCCCGCATCGAACCGCCGTTTGTCCTGCCAAACTAAGGTTTTAGGCGATATTAAGGTGACAAAATATGATGGTTTTTGGGGTCAGGGCTCGGAAACTGTCTGGAAACCGCAAGCATAGATTTTTTGTGAAAAAAGGCCGATCGCCCGATCGGCTTGCAAGATAATATGTAAGACTTGCCCAAAAATTCTCAAGACATTTGCATTAGCAAAGTCATAAACAATCTTAAAAAGCATCTGCGTTTATCTGTGTTTATCTACTTTTGATCTGCGGTCAATAAAAAATACCCTAAGACCCAGAGGTAAAACCAGCCAGAAAGTCCACATAAAAGTCAATGAATTCATCTCAAGATATTCTGATTATTGGCGGCGGAATCATCGGTCTTTCCCTAGCAGTTGAACTGAAGTTGCGAGGGGCATCTGTCGCCGTTCTCACCACCAATTCTAAACAACCGACGGCGCGGGCTGCAGCCGGAATGCTCGCCCCCCAAGCCGAACGGATTCCCCCCAGTCCGATGCTAGATTTGTGCTTGCAAAGTCGCGCCCTGTATGCAGCCTGGGTGGAACGGCTAGAAGAGATGACTGGATTGAAAACGGGATATTGGCGATCGGGAATTCTCGCGCCTGTGTGTAAAAATGAGTTTCAAGAACAGCCATTTTTGTCAAACCTCAACTCTCAATGGTTGGACAGAGATGCTGTTCGCCAGCAGCAGTTAGGATTGGGTGAAGAAGTAATTGGTGGTTGGTGGTATCCTGACGATGCTCAAGTAGACAACCGCGCTTTATTTCGGACACTTCAGACTGCAACCAAAGAATTGCAAATTAATATTATTCAAGGCAGTGCAGGGCAAATTATTAGGCAGCAAGATCGAATTTTTGGTATTGAAACAACGGTAGGAAAATTGCAAGCTGATCGTTATGTTTTGGCGACTGGAGCTTGGTCTGAGCAGTTGTTAAATGTTCCTATTTTTCCCAGAAAGGGGCAAATGCTGTCAGTATGCGTCCCAGAAAATTGTGGAATCATTCAGCCGCTGCAAACAGTTTTATTTGGCACCGGTATTTATATTGTGCCGCGTCAAGATGGGAGAATTATTATTGGTGCAACTAGCGAAAATGTGGATTTTACTTCGGGAAATACTGCGGCGGGAATCCAAAGCTTGCTAGCAGGAGCTATGCAGTTATATCCCGAATTACAAAATTATCCAATTCTGGAGTTATGGTGGGGATTTCGGCCTGCTACGACTGATGAGTTGCCGATTTTAGGTGCGAGTGCTTGGGAGAATTTGACACTGGCGACGGGGCATTATCGCAACGGTATTTTGTTGGCTCCGGTGACGGCTAAATTGTTAGCTGATTTGATGTTGGAACAAAAGTTAGATCCGTTATTGTCTGCTTTTAATTATTCTAGATTTGCATTTTCCTGATTTATAAAGTCGGTTCGCAGGAACCGAATGCTGCAAACTTAATTTCTGTCAGCCGTTGTAAGTGTGTAATATCAAATTCGGTTGTATCAGAATGATAACTAATAGGTGGTAAGATCGAATGAACCGCGAAGACGCTAAAAACGCGAAGTCAGAGAAATCAGAAGATGTACGTCTTTCTTACGCGCTATCAGAGTCTTCGCGGTTTAATCGTTCCGATGCTACCAAATTTGATATAAAACCATTTTTTAGTAAGTCCTGAATTAGTTCAATTCCGTTTTTTTGGGTAGGTTCAATTCCCTGCATTTAAGCGCAGCCAAATCGTAAGCATTTTGGTAATCTTTACCGCCTAACATGACATCGCCGTAATATTCATAGGGTTGATTTCCGTAAACCGGTAGCGGGTCATCTTCTGGATAATCTTCTTTTGATTCATCTAAAATTGCTTTGAGCTTCTTAACGCTCCATCGCTGGGCTGGGAAGTAATGAATGTCTTGAGCGCTGAAGCCGAGATGCGGAAAAGTTGGGTCAACAATTCGATCGTTGAGTTCAATCCAGCTATACTCGATGGGTTTGTAAGGTGATCCGGGTGCAGCTAAAAATCCTTGGACGTAGACCGCGCCTTCGGTGGTTAATGCTGCTTTGGAAGCGTTATCAAAGCAGTTTTTGCGGTTGCTTTTGATGCGAGTGGCGATTTCTATAGAAAGCGTCTCATCTAATAGTTCGGTCATAATCCCTTGTAGTTACGTGCGACTAAATTGTAGCAAGTCAGAGCTCCGAACACAAAGAACGATCGCGAGCATCTCGGTTTTGCAAAAAGCATTTTTTTATTGAGCGTGCGAGCTTAAGAGCTAGCGTATTGTACAACTCGCGAGCTCTTAAGCTCGCACAAATTCAAAACTGAGATCGCCCGCATCACCCTCCCAACGGATAAAAAGATGGGACTCGCTGAATGTTTGAGAGTGCGATCGAGTTACAGCTTGGCGCCTAAACAGTAGCGATTTGTGGCGCTGGTGGCACGTTTCACAGTTTTTTATGCAAACAAGTCATAATTGTGATAACCTGATGGATGTGCAAAAATCGGTTCCAACGAAAAGCAACCGTTGGAAGAAACGGGGAAAGTCCGGCGTAAATCCGGCGCTGTCCCGCAACTGTGATGAGATTATAGAGTCTCTTAGTCAGAAGGCCCGCCGATCGCAAACCTGTTCTTTTTCGTCTACGAGGCATAGATGATGGTTTATTCGACTTTCTCAAAATTGATCTATGATGGCGATCGATCTATTGACTTAGAACGATATTGATATAATTTCACCGCTCCCTAATAGATTTTAGTCGGTAATAGTTTCTGCGTAACTGTGAATAAAAGGCGATCGTCCACCAATCGCTAACTATTTCCCTGTAGTCTGTCGCTATTCTACAGTAAAATCATCATACTTTGTAAGGGTTTTTACTCAACCTCAGTATATTTTTGCTGTCAATTTTCACAAATTTAATCATTGAAGTAAGTTGAGTTATGACGATTATAGCTGAGACATTGAGATATCCTCGGATTGGTAAAAACCTAGAAATTAAGAAGGCCCTGGCAGCATTTGCGAGTGGGAAATCAGAGACAGATGCTTTATTTCAGACTGTTCCCTCGCTGAAAAATATGGTGAAATATGCTAAAGTGCTGGGGGATCAAGCCAATGCAAGTTGAAGATAACAAGCGGCAAGGTAGCTTTGGCTATTGGCAGAATCAGTTCATACACCAAAATATGCTGACAATTGGATACACAGCTTGGAATGGATTTTTAACCGTTGGTCGAGGTATGGCGGTTTGTGATGTAAGTCTGCCCGTCAATACACCTGTGAATTGGCAGGTTGATACAATTCCGCATTACTTGCAATTCATCACTGAATTATCAGTAACAGATTATCTACGACGACTCGAATTAGAGCCATCCGCTATCTCAAATTTACTTCAAATCATTGCCACCTACAATCCCACCCAAGAAATTATTATACTGCTAACAGGTGACGGTCAAATAGAAATCGATTTGCTGCAACGGTTGGCGATTCCTCCGGTTGATTGTTATGACCAAGTACGTCAGTGTTGGGGTGAATTTCAACTGTACGATACAAGCCAAATGAGAAGACAATGAACTCAATATTATCAGCAGGTTTATTAAGCATGGGTTAAAATAAAACTGCCATTAACTTTTTACAAGGGCAAAATACCCCATTCTAATTCTCTGTTCAGCACTTATCCACACTAGAAACATACTGAATGAAAAGCGCGATCAAAAAGTCGGATTTTGTGCTATCTCCTTATATGAAGAGCAACAACTTCAAAGCTACTTGGCAAATCTTAAATACAGTAATTCCCTATACATTTTTAGGGTTTTTAGCATTTAAAGCTGCTGCAATTTCTGTATGGCTTCTGCCACCGATAATCGTGTTAATGACACTTTTTTCGGGCCGTTGTTTCTCTTTGATGCACGACTGCGGACATTATTCTCTGTTTAGTTCCAAAAATGTCAATCGCACCGTGGGTTTTTTGCTAGGTATCATCAATGCGATTCCTCAGTACCCCTGGTCGAGGGGACACGCTTATCACCACAAACACAATGGTAATTGGGATATGTACCGAGGCCCTTCGGCGTTGATATCCACCGAACAATTTGCGGCGCTAAGTCCATTTGGTCAAAAGATGTATCAGTTACTCAGACATCCATTGATGCTGTTTCCTGGTGGTTTTTTCTATCTAATTATTAAGCCCAGATTAGCGCTGATCTTGGGAATCAGTGGTTTTATAGGACATATGTTTGCTTGTCTCAATAAAGATTTTGGGATGGGTTTATCTGCAATCATTGCTTCTTATAAATCCAAACATTGGTATACTACGGCTGAATTTTGGGATTTACTATTCAACAATATTTGTGTTGTTGGTAGCTGGATTTATCTCAGCAACTTACTTGGGGTTGGCTTTTTCTGGAGTGTTTACTCAATTGTCATGACCTGTTCGGCAGCGATATTTATCTGTATTTTCTTTGTCCAGCATAATTTTGAGGGTTCCTATGCTCATAAAACAGAGGGTTGGGACTACCTTATGGGTGCAATTGAAGGCAGTAGTTACCTAAAATTACCAACTATTCTCAACTGGTTTTCGGCTGATATTGCTTACCACAATATTCATCATCTGTCTGAGCGTATCCCCAATTACAATCTTCAGGCGTGTCACAATGCTAATATTCACCTGCTTGGTAATTCCAGAATTCTGACAATTCGGGAGATACCTGATTGTTTCAAGTTCATTCTTTGGGATGCTGATTCCGATAGTCTGCAATCGATCGCATTATTTAAACAAGAAAATCTCTTCAGCCCTGTAGCTAATTAAAATCGGATAGCATTGAATTTGGGTGCTGGTTTATTGCCCAAATCCTAGGATTAGCGGTGCAGCTAGTGAGATCAATTGCAACTGGGACTTTCCTAATTAATTAGGTGAGTTCCCGCTATTGTAGGGTGCGTCAGCCTCTCGAAATTTTTGGGATAATTTTCAAAAATACAGGAGATTGACGCACCTTACAATAATTTGAATATGAGTTAGCTCATAGACAGATTTGGGAGAATCTGGCAAGCTGAGGGTAAGCTTAAATAGGAGTTCAAGTCAATGACCGATACTACTCTCAATTTTAAGACTGCGCCGGGCCATGTAGTGCTGGCTGCGGCTGGTAAGACAATGCTGAGGCCGGGGGGAAAAGCTGCTACAGAAATGTTATTAGAATTGGCGGATTTTAAGCCTGGGGATACTGTTTTGGAGTTGGCGGCGAGTTTTGGATATAGCTCGATCGCCCTTGCAGAACGTTTTGGTGTAAAAGTAGTGGGAGTTGAAAAAAATCCCGACAGTGTGGCGCGGGCCCGTGCTAACGTTGCAGCAGCGGGTTTGAGCGATCGAGTGGAAATTATCGAAGGAGATATTTTGCACTTGGATCGGATTACCCAAGAGTTTGATTGGGTGTTGGCTGAAGCTATCCTGACGATGCAGTCGCCGTCGGGGAAAGCAAAGATTTTATCAGGAATTGGCGATCGGCTAAAACCAGGTGGCAAGTTTTTGTCTCACGAACTTTTAGCCAGAAACCGAGAATCAGAAATTCACAAAGCTTTATCAGAAGTGATTAGGGTTAATTCAACACCTTTGTCTGAGTCGGGCTGGATTGCTGTTTGTCAAAACGCGGGTTTGCAATTAGAAAAGTGTCAAACCGGGGGGATGGGACTTCTCAACTTGCGGCGAATGCTTGATGACGAAGGGTTTGTGGGTACTGCGCGGATTTTGTGGAATGTTTTAAGCCGATCGCAAATTCGCGATCGCATCTTAGCAATGCGTCGAGTTTTCCAGCACTACCAAGAGGATTTAGGCTATATCATCATCTGTGCTCAAAAACAATTTTAACGGAGTAAAAAGTTATGACTGCTACCATTTTACCGCTACAATCTTCATCAATCCAACTCAGAGAGACAATCGAATATCCCGCCACCGGAGTGCTGACTAAAATTTTAGTCAAAGACAATAATTGTCAGCATACTTTACTTTGTTTGGCAGCAGGTTCGGACATTTCAGAACACCATTCAGCGCGAAATGCCACAATAAATGTAGTGGCAGGAAAAGGAGTTTTGACCCTCGAAGGTAAGGATATAGTTTTGGAACCGGGAGTATTTGTATTCATGCCTGCACGAGCGCCCCACGCTTTGAAAGCTGAAGAAAATCTAGCGTTTGTTTTGACATTTTCGGAGGGCAAATAAGACCGGGCGAATGGAATTCGTGAGAATAAGACCGGGCGAATGGAATTCGCGGCTACACAAACAAAACCCTAAAATAGCGGAGTGAGAATAAGACCAGGCGAATGGAATTCGCGGCTACACAAACAAAACCCGCCTCCGCGGGTTGAAGAATTATCTCAGTGAAAATAAGACCAGGCGAATGGAATTCGCGGCTACACAAACAAAACCCGCCTCCGCGGGTTGAAGAATGAGTGGTTAAAATAAAATTATCTAATCTTCAGTCTGCGGAGGCAGACTTCGTTTGTGTAGATGCGGTTGAAAGAGACTGTTGGTGAATGTCTGAGGGGTTTAACCCCTCAGATATCGCCGTCCTGAATAGGCAGAATGATTGTGTAATCATCCACCATATTAAATAATTTATTATGACTCTTCACCCACGCGACTGGTCATCGATTCCAGAAATCACCGCCTCCGTAGCACGAACCTCCTTTCCCAAAGGAAACCCATATATGAA
>NZ_JAUBPP010000047.1:0-15547 GCF_036700765.1 Microcoleus sp. S1D4 | reverse complement strand
GGCAGTTGGCAGTTGGCAGTTGGCAGTTGGCAGTTGGCAGTTGGCAGTTGGCAGTTGGCAGTTGGCAGTTGGCAGTTAACAGTTGGCAGTTGGCAGTTGGCAGTTGGCAGTTAACAGTCAACAGTCAACAGCTAACAATTCCCTAATGACTAATGACTAATGACTAATGACTACTGACTAATGACTACTGACTAATTAAATTTTTAGATGCCGGTGCCGTCGAAAAATTCTTGAATTGCTTTATCTTTTAACTGACAAGCGGCGGCAACTTCGGTTTTTTCAGCTAGGGCTACATTGCTGGTTTTGTTTGAAGTTTGAAATGCTGAATGGGAATTGGGAACAGAATTTAAGGAGACAGATTCTTGAGGAATCAAACTTTTTACTTGCTGTTCGAGGGATTCGATGCGATCGAGCAAAGAGCGAATTACCACAGCTTCGGAATCTGGCAAACTGCCGTGTTCTAGGGGATTGACGCGCACTCCCGATCGATATACGATGCGGCCGGGAATCCCTACCACGGTGCAGTCTGAGGGTACATCGCGCAGGACTACGGAACCTGCGCCGATGCGAACGTTGTTGCCAATTAGCAGGTTTCCTAGTACCTTGGCCCCGGCACCGACAACTACGTTTTCGCCGACGGTAGGGTGACGCTTGCCACTTTCTTTGCCTGTGCCTCCTAGGGTGACACCTTGATAAATTAGGGCAAAATCGCCGATTATTGCTGTTTCGCCGATGACAACCCCCATACCGTGGTCGATGAAGACGCTTTTGCCGATCGTTGCACCAGGGTGAATTTCTATTCCTGTCAAAAACCGAGCAATGTGAGAAATCAAGCGGGGGATTAGGGGAAGTCCCAGTAAATAAAGCCAGTGTGCGAGGCGGTGCAGCACTAGGGCCTGAAGACCTGGGTAACAAAATAATACTTCCAGCCAGTTGCGAGCGGCTGGGTCGCGGTCGAAAATTATACTGAAGTCAGCTTTAAGGGTATGAAGCACTTTCGGAGTTCCCAATTTTGGTTAAACACGCCACTTTCAATTTTACAATTTTACTCGATCGGGGAAGTTAGATCGTGTTCGGTCGATTGTTACAACACTAACGGTTCGTAGCGCGGACTTAAGTCCGCAACTAATCTAGCGGACTTAAGTCCGCGCTACGAACCAATCTAATCGAACGGACATGATATTAGCCATCGGCCGATCGGGAGAAAAATTTTAGGATGTAGAATATTTTAGCGTGTCCATCCAACAGCGTGGCTGCGTTCTATTCCTGTAGTGAGATTGTATAGTTAGACTTGACTCCGGCTTCGAGAGTACCGACCCAAATTCTGTAAGATCCTGCTTGCCAGTCTGAATCAACTATGCTGGCATCTTTATTTTGACCTGTATCGTCTCCGCAGCGCAGGCTGTTACCGGGGCCTTGTACGACTAAGGTTGTGTCCTTCCCTCCGCTGTTGACTTGGATTGCGAGTTTGGAAAAGTTTTGCTGCAAGACTATGATGTGGTCGGGAGTAGGAGTGGCAAAACCCAAACATTTGTTTTTGTGGCGATCGGTGTTGGCAATGGCAGAGAGAGAGTACGATCCGCCTGTGGAACCTCTCAACATTGCTGTTGGGGAGTCAAAACCTCGCGATAAAGTTAAAGTGCCGAAGTTGGCTGTTTCTGCTAAAACTGGTAGGGCGGCGATCGCGCCGATCGCAGCTAAGAGCGCACTGTTTTTGAAATGGACTGGCCGATCGAACCACATGGCAATACTCCTGTGTCACAACTTAAAATTACAACTCAGAATTTACTCGTCTGAGTCCCCAGAATCGGAACTTGGAGAGGAAGAACAATTTTTGTTTAATTGAGTGAAAAACCTTCTGGCTGTTGTTCGTGATTACTATCATCGGAACCGTGACACGTGCGATCGCCCTCGATGGTGCCACTCCGAGTTCTGCCACACGCGATCGGCTCACATCCGAAATTATACGCTCTCAAGATGATCGATATGATAATTCTGGCTTTGCTGTTGACGATCGGTTCCCTCTTGACATGGCTTTTAATAATGTTACCTGTCGATATATTCGGCTGGCTGCACTTCCCTAATTGGCTGAGCCTGATCTTAATTGTGCTGGCTATTTCTTGGTGCTTGGACGATTAGTCAGCAGTCAGCAGTCAGCAGTCAGCAGTTGGCAGTAGTTGGCAGCAGTTGGCAGTAGTTGGCAGTAGTTAACGGTTAACAGTCAACAGTCAACAGTTAACAATGCCCTGTTTAGCCTGTTTGGCCAATTCCCAAGAACTAAGAACTAAGAACTAAGAACTAAGAACTGAGAACTAAGACGATCGCCCAGGTCTGATGCTGTATACTGCACAATTGACAATCAAGAATCTAAAATCTAGGATTTGACATCTACCTATAGAATAATGATGCAACGACAAATTTCTTCGCTCTCTGGATTTCGCTCTTCAGACAAAACTCTGGGGGAAACTCCTAAGAAACAGTCGCGTCCGATGCACCGGGCGATCGTATTAATGCTGCTGGCAACCGCTTTGCTGAGCCTGCACGCTAGTCGGCTAGTAGAATTGCAACTGGTACAAGGGAAGCAAAACCGGGAACGAGCCGAAAACAATCGCGTTCGCCTAGTGCCAATGCCGGCAAATCGCGGACATATAGTTGATCGCAAAGGCAAACTGCTAGCGGGAAACAATTTAGCTCGATCGGTCTATTTGTGGCCGAAAGAACAAACGCCGGAACAGTGGAAAGTAACAGCAGAAAATTTAAGTCCGCTGGTTAAAATCCCGGCCAAAGAAATTTTACAAAAAATAAAAGAGGTCGATCCTTTATCCTACAGACCGGTGCGGATCAAGCAAGCGATGCCGCCAGAAATTTTTGTGCCGCTAGCAGAACAGGTAGGACAAATACGCGGAGTGGAAGTGCGCCCAGAAGCAAACCGTTACTATCCCGAAGGCAGTTTGGCGGCTCACGTTCTCGGATATATTGGCGAAGCTACCGAAGTAGATTTGAAAGCTCACCCGGAATATCCGATGGGGATGATTGTCGGTCAGATGGGCATAGAAGCGAGTTCTAACAAGCAAATTGCGGGAGTTTGGGGCGATCGGCTGATCGAGGTAAATGCCCAAAATCAAGAATTGCGGCTGATGGGAGAAACACCCCCAAAACCGGGCGAGGCGGTGCAGCTAACGATCGACTTGTCCATGCAAAAAGCAGCGGAAACAGCCCTAGGAAACCGCCGGGGAGCAGTCGTCGCCGTGGATGTCAAAACCGGCGCGGTATTAGTTCTCGCCAGCCACCCGACTTTTGACCCCAATCTGTTTACGCGAAAAATCAGTAAGGATGACTGGGCAACTCTTCAAGACCAGGAAGATCCATTTTTGAATCGGGCGATGCAGGGCTACCCCCCTGGCAGCACTTTTAAAATTGTGACTTCTGTCGCCGGTATCGAGTCAGGCAAGTTTTCCCCAGACTCTATTTTGGGTACTTCGTCTTACATTACGGTGGGGGGAATTAATTTTAACGAACACAGCGGGGGTTACGGCTACATCGGCTTTCGGGAGGCTTTGGCTTTCAGCAGCAATACGTTTTTTTACCAAGTGGGGATGAGTACCGGGCCCGAGGAAATTTCTAAGTGGGGACACCGCTTGGGAATTGGCAAGGATACGGATTTGAATCTTTTGGGGCTAAGCGGCGGCAGTCACGGTCAAATTCCGACACCCGAGGATAAGGAGAAAATCTATAAAGAACCCTGGTATGAGGGCGATACGGTAACGATGTCGATCGGTCAGGGGTTGGTGTTGGTGACTCCTTTGGAGGCGGCGGTAATGGTGAGTTCGATCGCTAACGGCGGCTATCGAGTCAAGCCCCATCTTTTGACATCTATGACTGGCACTCCAGAGACTCAACGGGTAAAGATCGGGCTCAAACCTTCGACAGTTCAGGTTGTTAAGGAAGGATTGATCGCGGTGGTTTCCGAGGGTACGGGACAGGCACTCAATGACGGTTCGATTCCGCTGACGGCGGGCAAAACAGGGACTTCGGAGGTCATCGGACAGAAGGATCACTCGCTGTATGTGGCATTCGGGCCTGCTGAAAAGCCAGAAATTGCGATCGCCGTGGTTGTGGAAAATGGAGGTTTTGGTTCTGTTGCAGCGGCCCCGATCGCCAAAGATGTATTTCAAGCTTATTTTGGGCAACCGAAAAAAGTGAAGGAGTCAGTAGTTATTAGTCCTTAGTCATTAGTTATTAGTCATTAGTTCTTGGGAATTGGCCAAACAGGGCATTGGCCAAACAGGGCATTGGGAATTGGGAATTGTTGACTGTTGACTGTTAACGGTTAACTACTGCCAACTGCCAACTAACAACTGCCAACTAACAACTGCCAACTGCCAACTGCCAACTGCCAACTGACTAATTTAGCCGCATAAATATTGTAGCTTCGCGAATTCCTGCGATTTCTCCCGTACTGGTGACGGTGATCGATCGCAAATGGTCAAATAACGGTCTCGCCGAAAGTTCAATTAACCTCAACAGCGGGATTTGTTTTTCCCAAATTGATCTGATCGAAGGCCAGTCTAAATAAAAATAGCCGTCGTTAGCTGGTGGTAGCGCTTCGATGCTGATTTGAAAGTCTTGATTAGCCACCAAAGAACCTGTTTCGGCTGCTTTTAGTGCTGCGTCCATTGCTTCTACTGAAGTGGTAAAAATTTCGTATTTACCGACAGTGGCTCGCACTCCTTTTGCCTCAGTTACGATCGCACTTTGCCTATTATTTTCCTTACCATGATTCGAGCTAGTTGTCAACTGCGTCCAAGCGGTAATTTTCTGGTTTCTGAGAGTGAAGCTGCCGATGCTGTATTCTTTGCTGCGGGCAATTTCATCGAGTTTTTCGATCGCCTGAAGGGCATCGGCAGATGTTTCGGTGACAAAAACCCAATCCGCACTGTTTGAGGAACTCGGAACCACTGCTAAAGCGTATTCTCCTTGTACCCACTCAAATATATCCTGCGGCAAATTGACACCCCAAACTTGCTGAATATCTCCCAGGGTGCGATCAACTAATTTTGAGACTTCTGCGTTAGCTGACACCGCCGATGACAAATCAGTCCAAAAATTCCTTAAGTCGGTGCTGGCGACGGCAAAAGGACTGGCTGAGGGAATATATTGCAAAGCCAGCACCGGTTCGGAGAGTGTGGGAGAAGCCGTGTTTTCTCGCGATGTCACTAAAGCAGTTTGAGCCAGCAATCCCCGTTGGTTGACTCCGACAGCAACTGCGAGGGAATTAGGGGAAACTGGGAGATTTTGCTCGGTTGCTGGCTCCGGTAGATTGACAAATGCTAAAGCTATTCTACCTTGATTTAACTGTTGGAAAGCTTTTTGATAGTTAGGACTATTACTGAGATTTAGGTTGGCTGCTTCCAAGTTGTTAATTGCATCTCGAAGTATATTCGGACTGTGGGAAAATAAAACAAAATTTAGGTTGTTTCCAGAAGCCGAACGACCGCGGATTGCCGCCGTCGCGAAACTTGATGGTAAAGTTGAATTCGGCAGAGAAAGCGGGTTGAAAGGCAAAATTGGAGCGGTTTTTTGCTTGGCTGTAGGTAATTTTTTGTAATTTAGTTGGACACCTTTATATAGTTCCGACTGCACTGTTTTATCCGCACGAGATTGTTTTTGCCAGTAGGATTTAAGAAATTGTTGGCTGCGATCGGCATTTTGGGAAGAAACAGCCAGCAAAAAACCGGTTTGTTCGCCCTTGCTGCGATCGCGATCGTCGAAATCGGGATTTGTGAGGGCGAGGGTAATTTCGTCACCGATCCAAGGTTGGATATCGCGACTGTAATCCAAGTCAGTATTGGCGAGGAGGCTTTTTTTGATTTGCTCGAATTCTGCGTGTGCGAGGCTTCTTTCTTTGGGAGTGACAAAAACTTGTCGCAATGCTTCGAGGCGATCGGGATTTACCAGCATTGAAACCAACAAAGGTACTTCTTTCGAGACAAACACAGCTGCAGCCGGAGTAGTTGTCGGCCCGCCCGCGAGCAAATTTAGGGGAGTTTGAGTTGACAGCCAGTAAAAACCGCCTGCACCCAAGCCTAAGAGTGCTAAAACACCAGCAATGAGGAAAGAAAAGAACGATCGCAGCTTCATAACAACAAGGACTAATGACCACAGTCTACTATTAACTAGAGTAGCGCATCACCGTAGCGGTCGGCAGATACTTTTTATGCGGTTCGCAAAAAAAAAGATAAACTAAAATACACTAAAGCTCTAAAACCCAAGTAAAATGCTAACAATATCAACGCCCCCCGAACAGCGAGTTTTACTGCCAAATATCAGTTGGAAGTTATATGAAAGCCTGCTAGCAGAACTAGGTAACAAACGTTCCACCAGAATTGCTTATCATCAAGGTCAATTAGAAATTATGGTGCCACTACCGGAACATGAAAATCGCAACAGGCTGATCGATCGGTTAATTGTAACTCTCATAGAAGAACTAAATCTGGAGTACAACCCCTTTGGTTCGATGACTATTAAGAAACGCAAAAAAGCAGCCGGAAAAGAACCAGATTCATGCTATTATATTCAGAACGAAGCACTGGTCAGAGGCAGAACCGAATTAGACTTTGCGCGAGATCCTGCGCCCGATTTAGCACTGGAAATTGATATTACCAGCAGTTCCTTAAATCAATTCGATTTATATGCAGATTTAGGCGTACCAGAAATTTGGCTGTATGACGGACGAAGCGTCAAGTTTTATCAATTGCAAAATGGCGAATATACCGAGTGCAATTTTTCCAGGGCTTTCCCCATGCTACCGACTGCAAAAGTTGACGAATTTATCGATCGCACTCAAACAGCAGGCGCAACCGCAGCAGTGCGAGAATTCCGAGAATGGGTAAAAAATCTGTAATTTTGCAGTCTACCACGGCAAACCTCGCGCATCGGAAAAATCAGCATCAAGAACCGCCCCCGCATCGAATATAGCACCAGTCAAATCAGCTTTTCTAAACGACGTTACCGACAATTGTTCTATCTGTTCAACAGCAATAAAAAAGCCGATCGCAGTTAACCCCAAAATCACCCCCGAAACCAAAAACAAACCAATTCCCCTCAAAGTATCCCCGCCCCAAAATGTCACAATACCGCTAGCCCCGATCGCAGCAGCAGCCCCAGCCACAGCCCCCGCCACAATTCCCGCCTCGCCACGAGTCGCAGCAATCGCCGTCGCAGCCGTCCCCGCCACCGCCACAGCCCCCGCATCCGCCCCGCCAATCATTCCCATCACAGCCCCCGCCGCCGTCACTGTCACCGCAGTTACACCAGCCCTAGCAATCAACTTTTGTACCCGCAGGCGGCTTTGTCCGGTTCTGACACCCTGAAAATTTGCCCCCCTCAAAATCGCTCCGGTGAAATTGCAGCCTCGAATGTCGCTACCGCTGAAGTTCGCCCCAGACAAGTCAAGCCCTTTAAATGAACGGTTGCGTAAGTTTTGGTTGGCAAAATTCAGATTTTCAGTCATAAGTGAAGAGGTACGAACCGCGAAGACGCGAAGGACACGAAGGAAGAGGGAAGAGGGAATCTTCGACTAGGGTTTGAGGAATTAAGAACATCTTAACCGTTGGGCGGGGTTGTCATAGCAGAAAACAAGATATATGTCAATCATTATCGGATATTTGGTAAATTTTCAATTTTCCTGTATAATCGATCGCGTCCGTTGCGAGCTAATCGGAGTCACAAGCAACTGGTAGGATCTTTGAGATTAAGTTGACAAAAATGCAGCCTCCTCAATCTATGCTAGAACTTAAAATCTGAATGCTTTTATCAACAAAAAACTCCCCCTCCTAAAAATAAGCATTAACAGTCTTGGACTCATGGGCGATCGTAAACCGGGTTTTTTACCGAAAAAATGCCTTCCCACCTGCAGATTAAATCAAAAAACCGGTTTTTTCGATCTTGATGCCTAAGTTCTGATTTAAAGAATCCCTAATTGGGATGTAAAATCTACAAAACGATCGCAATTATTATGCCAAACCTCCCATTTTCTCCCGAACAAATTGCCGCCGAAAGACTCAAACCCGAAGAATACGAAGAAATTGTTCAGCGCCTCGGCCGCCATCCCAACAAAGCTGAATTGGGAATGTTCGGCGTGATGTGGAGCGAACACTGCTGCTACAAAAATTCGCGACCGCTATTAAAACAGTTTCCCACAGAGGGATCTCGCATTCTGGTCGGGCCTGGAGAAAATGCCGGTGTCGTAGACTTGGGAGACGGTTTGCAACTTGCCTTCAAAATAGAATCTCACAACCACCCGTCTGCAGTCGAACCATTCCAAGGCGCAGCAACAGGAGTAGGTGGCATTCTTCGCGATATCTTCACAATGGGTGCTCGCCCGATCGCACTTTTAAACTCCCTACGTTTCGGCAACTTAGATGATAGCAAAACTCAGAGATTATTCAAAGGCGTAGTATCGGGAATCAGTCATTACGGAAACTGCATCGGCGTACCCACAGTTGGCGGAGAAGTTTACTTCGATGAAGCCTATTCCGGCAACCCCTTAGTTAATGTCATGGCCTTGGGTTTAATGGAAACTCAAGAAATAGTTAAATCCGGCGCATCGGGAATCGGAAATCCCGTGCTTTACGTCGGTTCCACTACGGGCAGAGATGGCATGGGAGGAGCGAGTTTTGCCAGTGCAGAATTGACCGACAAATCAATGGACGATCGCCCCGCCGTTCAAGTAGGAGATCCGTTTTTAGAAAAATCCTTAATTGAAGCTTGTTTAGAAGCATTCAAAACCGGCGCAGTCGTCGCCGCCCAAGACATGGGTGCAGCCGGAATTACTTGCTCGACATCAGAAATGGCAGCCAAAGGCGGCGTCGGAATTGAATTTGATTTAGACAAAGTTCCGGTGCGAGAAAGCGGCATGGTTCCCTACGAATACCTGCTTTCGGAATCGCAAGAACGGATGTTGTTTGTGGCTCAAAAAGGACGGGAACAGGAATTAATCGAGATTTTTCACCGCTGGGGATTGCACGCCGTAGTCGCGGGGACAGTGATCGAAGAGCCGATCGTCCGAATTCTCTTTAAAGGCGAAATCGCGGCCGAAATTACCGCGACTGCTTTGGCAGACAACACGCCAATTTATCACCGCGAACTGTTGACAGAAGCGCCAGAATATGCTAGAAAAGCCTGGGAATGGACGGCGGATTTGTTGCCGGAATGCACCGCTCTTGGGATTGAAGTTAAGGGTGAGTTCCAAACTTGGAATCAGATTTTACTGACGCTGTTAGATACTCCCACCATCGCTTCTAAACGCTGGGTTTATCGCCAATACGACCATCAAGTTCAAAATAATACTGTGCTGTTACCCGGAGGCGGTGATGCTGCGGTTGTCAGGTTGCGTCCTCTAGAAACTTCCATTGTTAACGATAATTCCTCAAAGGTGGATGCTGTCTCCGAAGCTCAGGAAATTTTAGAAGCAGATGCAGCTATTCCCTTATTTTCAAAGGGACAAGGTAGAAAGATTGTCGAAGTTGCTGCACCTCTGGATTCGGAAGGACACGTAAAGGTTATTCCCGGAGTTGCTGCAACGGTTGACTGCAATTCTCGCTATGTTTATCTTGACCCCTACGAAGGTGCAAAAGCGGTAGTTGCAGAAGCGGCGAGAAATTTGAGTTGTGTTGGTGCTGAACCTTTGGCTGTTACGGATAATCTCAATTTTGGCAGTCCTGAAAAGCCTGTCGGATATTGGCAGTTAGCGTCAGCTTGTCGGGGAATTGCTGATGCTTGTCGCGAGTTGGGAACTCCTGTTACTGGCGGTAATGTTTCTCTTTACAATGAAACGGTTGATGCTCTGGGGAATCCTGTACCAATTTATCCGACTCCGGTCATCGGAATGGTGGGGTTGATTCCAGATTTGACGAAGATTTGCGGCCAAGCTTGGCAAAAAGAGGGAGATTTCATTTATCTGCTGGGAATTGGGAATGTATCCGAAAATTCTCAGGTGCAAACTTCGCCGACTTTGGGCGGTTCCGAATATTTGGCTACTGTTCACGGTACGATCGCGGGTAAGCCACCAGTTATAGATTTTGAGTTGGAAAGACGAGTGCAAAAAGCTTGTCGGGATGGCATTGGCAGCGGTTGGGTACGCTCTGCTCACGATTGTGCGGAGGGAGGAATCGCGATCGCCCTGGCTGAATGCTGCATTTCTGGTAAACTTGGTGCCAAAATCCACCTTTACCCAAATTCGCCGCAGTCTCAGCGTTGGGATGAATTGCTGTTTGGCGAAATGGGAAATTGTATTTTAGTGTCGATAAGTCCTGAAAATGAGGCGGCTTGGACATCCTACTTGCAGGATAATTTGGCCGGTAAGTGGCAGAAAATCGGCTTGGTTCGTAGTACCGAATCGTCTTTGCGGGTTTTTACTACCGACAAGGAGCCGTTAATTGAGGTTACGATCACAGAACTGGGCGATCGATACTACAATGCCATTGAACGCCGCATAGCTTCTGCCTGAAAGGTTGCACAAGCTGGAACGGATATTAGCCGCCTAACTTAATTAGTGGAGATAGCAAAATTTTAGACTCTAGTTGGGCTCCGGTGATTCCTCTGTTGGGGAGTAAACCTAAAATCTCAAATCTCAAGTGGAGAGAGTAAAATTTTAGACTCTAATCGGGCTCAGCTACTTCCTCTGTTGGGGAGTAAACCTAAAATCTAAAATCTAAAATCTAAAATCGAATGACAGATCCGTGGCAACATTAAGGGAGTGTTAAGTTATACGGCATCTTCCCCAACAAAACGCACCGGTGAAATTGCCCCGCTTACGTACCGTCCCCATTACATACAAGCCAACCCAATCTATGATTCCCAACCATTCCTTCGAGGCTGACGAGCATTCTAGCAAACCCGATAAGCCAGAGGAAGCTTGCGGCGTTTTCGGTATCTACGCACC
The DNA here is from genome assembly GCF_036700765.1 of Microcoleus sp. S1D4. Lineage (NCBI taxonomy): Bacteria > Bacillati > Cyanobacteriota > Cyanophyceae > Oscillatoriales > Microcoleaceae > Microcoleus > Microcoleus sp. S1D4. The sequence continues at coordinate 4,602 of NZ_JAUBPP010000047.1, read as the reverse complement.
GGGTGAAGATGTAGCCAAGTTGACCTACTTCGGTTTGTATGCTTTGCAGCACCGGGGTCAGGAATCTGCAGGAATTGCCACCTTTGAGGGTGAAACAGTTCATCTGCACAAGGATATGGGACTGGTTTCCCAAGTCTTCAACGAATCGAATTTAGGTCACTTGCCCGGTAACTTAGCCGTTGGACACACTCGCTACTCTACTACGGGTTCGTCGCGAGCGATCAACGCTCAACCTGTGGTAGTCGAAACCCGTTTGGGAAGTCTGGCTCTAGCACATAACGGGAATCTTGTCAATACTAAAGAATTGCGGGAAGAATTGCTGTCTCGCAACTGCGAGTTTGTCAGCTCGACGGATTCAGAGGCGATCGCAGTGGCGATCGGTTCGGAGGTAGACAAGGGTAAAGACTGGCTCGAAGCAGCGATCAGTGCCTTTGGTATGTGCCAAGGAGCCTTTAGTTTGACGATCGCCACCCCGATCGGGGTGATGGGAGTCCGCGACCCCCACGGCGTTCGCCCGCTGGTAATTGGCACTCTCCCCACAGCTCCGGTACGGTACGTTTTAGCGTCGGAAACTTGCGGCTTAGATATTATCGGTGCTGAATTTTTGCGGGATGTAGAACCGGGGGAATTAGTTTGGATTACAGAAGAAGGTATGGCTTCCTTCCACTGGAGCCAGCAGCAAAAGCGCAAACTTTGCATCTTTGAAATGATCTATTTTGCTCGACCTGACAGCATTATGGAAGGTGAAAATTTGTACAGCTACCGACTGCGGATCGGACGTATGTTGGCAGCAGAATCTCCCGTTGATGCTGATATAGTCATCGGCGTTCCCGATTCTGGAATCCCGGCGGCGATCGGCTTTTCTCAAGCTTCCGGCATTCCTTACGCCGAAGGATTAATTAAAAATCGCTACGTCGGGCGCACTTTTATTCAACCGACTCAGGCCATGCGGGAGTCAGGAATCCGCATGAAACTCAACCCTCTCAGAGATGTGTTGGACGGAAAGCGAGTAATCATTATCGACGATTCGATCGTGCGCGGCACTACTAGCCGCAAAATCGTCAAAGCCTTGCGGGATGCGGGCGCGACTGCAGTACACATGAGAGTTTCCTCGCCGCCGGTGACTCATCCTTGTTTCTACGGAATAGACACCGACAATCAAGATCAGTTGATTGCTGCTACCAAGTCAGTCGCAGAAATCGCCACTCTAATGGAGGTGGATTCCTTGGCTTTCTTGAGTAGAGAGGGAATGCTGAAGGCGACTAACGAAGATACGAAAAGTTTCTGTTCGGCCTGTTTCACCGGCGATTATCCGATCGACATTCCAGAAGTGGTAAAACGGTCTAAGCTGATCTTAGAAAAGGCTGCAACCTAGAAAAACTAAACGCTAGAAAGCGATCGCGCATCAGTCGATTTGAGATTGACTTATTCGCGCGTGCGGAATGCGAGTCCGCACGCGCGATCCAATCTGATCGAGTGTCAATCGACCGGATATGATATGACTTGCAGCGCAGTCAATCTAGGAGTTTGAACGAAAATCTAAAATGCTTGAATTCTCGAAAATTTTTGGGGGATTTCATCCATTTTTGAGTGGTCACTTTCAACAATTTATGAATTTTAAAAATTTTCTGAAAAGTCTTGCCAAGTGTGTGTAGAAATGTTAAATTAACTTAGCTATTGCAACTCTTGCAGAATTAGTGAATTGTAGCGAATTGCCAGTTGGGTAGAACTTGCGGGAAACCCAAGACTCGGATTTAAGGTTTGAGATTAAATAAAAAATCTAAAATCTAAAATCTAAAATCTAAAATCGCTCGGCCTTCCCTACACTATCGTTAACAATTCCTGCCGGAAGCGCTATAGGCCACCTGCGGACTGGAGGTACTGCCTCCAGAAGTGCGATATCAGATTAAAATCGCATTTCGTACTAACAACGAACACAGGAATTTTTTTTAGATAACAGGGTCGATCGCACTAAATTTTCCCACACAAGTATTTGACAAGCCAACTTGCTTGAGAATCGCGGGAGGGCTATTCATGCGAACTAAAGAACTTTAGAAACCCTTGCAGAGTAAAAAATATGGCTCCTTCCGAGCCCAAAGTGAAAGTTAAAAGGCGAAATGCGGTTTCTCAAGTCAGCTTAAATCGGAAACTTCGTGCAATCAAATACTCTTCTCAATCCGCCGAGCGATAAAAGCTCATCCTCCCGTACAAAAGAGTTACCTTTTACTCTTCAAGATGTTAAAGCAGCCATTCCAGCCCATTGTTTTGAACCCTCGACAGGGAAATCTCTAGCTTATTTCTTTTTAGATATTGGCATCATCGCAGGTTTATACGCGATCGCCTACAGCCTCGATTCATGGTGGTTTTATCCAATCTTTTGGTTGATGCAGGGAACCATGTTTTGGGCGTTGTTTGTAGTAGGCCACGACTGCGGGCACGGTTCATTTTCTAAGAAAAAATGGCTGAATAACCTGATCGGACACCTCTCCCACGCTCCAATTCTCGTACCCTTCCACGGTTGGCGGATCAGCCACAGAACCCACCACGCGAATACAGGCAGCTTGGATAACGATGAAAGCTGGTATCCAGTGTCGGAAAGCAAATACAATCAAATGCCCTGGTATGAGAAGCTGGGACGCTTTTATTTGATGTTATTTGCCTATCCAATTTATCTGTTTCGTCGATCGCCCGATCGGGTAGGTTCTCACTTCATGCCTGGTAGCCCGATTTTCCGTCCTTCCGAAAAATGGGATGTGTTGACGAGTTCCGCATCCTTAGTATTGATGGTAGGCTTTTTAGGCGCATTAACCTACCAATTTGGTTGGTTGTTTTTACTCAAGTTCTACCTGGTTCCCTACGTAATCTTTGTAATGTGGCTGGATTTGGTAACATTCCTGCACCACACAGAAGCCGATATTCCTTGGTATCGCGGAGATGACTGGTTTTTCTTGAAAGGTGCGCTATCTACGATCGATCGCGATTACGGATTCATCAACTCCATCCATCACGACATCGGCACCCACGTCGCCCACCACATTTTCTCGACAATGCCGCACTATCACTTGAAGGAAGCAACCGAAGCCATCAAGCCATTGTTGGGCGATTATTATCGCAAGTCAACCGATCCAATTTGGAAGAGTTTTATTCGCTCTTACTGGGATTGTCACTTTGTCTCCGATACAGGTTCTGGGGTTTACTACGAATCGCCTAACACTCGGCCATCGTCCGAAGTTAAGTAGCTTCAACTAGACAATAAAATACCCCAAGGACTCACTCTGGGGCGATCGGAAACCGGGTTTTTTTGACAATAATTCTTCGCACTAACCTGTAGATTAACTGAAAAACCCGGTGTATGGGCCCTCGCGTGGATCAGCCCAGACGTAAAAACCAGACTTCTTAAAAGAAACCTGGTTTTTTCATTTTTTGTGCTCGTTATATCAAGTCCGATCGATTACCATAACAAACACGGCACGCGCGATCCAATTTATTGCTATCAATCGATCGGACACACCGTACAAACTGCCGTCTTCCTATTAGATCGAATATTTAAGCAATAAGTCTATTCTGCAAAAAACGATCGAACGTTGCGCGATCGGGCATAGCAGCTTGAGCGCCCGCTTTCGTTGCACACAGAGCGCCCGCTGCTGCGCCCCACACCACTGCTTCACGGAGCGATCGACCGCCATCTAAAGCACAGGCCAATCCGCCATTAAAAGCATCGCCAGCGGCCACAGTGTCGATCGCCTCCACAGCAAAAGCCGGCACAAAAAAGCTCTCATCTGCTGTCACCGCCACCACCCCGCGATCGCCCAATTTGACAATAACATTTTCGACACCGCGTTCCTGCAACTGTTTGGCCGCTGCCATCGCCGTTTCCGTGTCATTCACCGCAAAACCGACTAACTGGCCAGCTTCCACTTCATTCGGCGTGATAATGTCAATTAGCGGATAAAGTTCGATCGGCAAATCCCCCACAGCCGGCGCAGGATCGAGAATCACTCGCACCCCCGCTTCCCGGCCAACTCTAGCAGCTTTTCGGACAACTTCCAGGGGAATTTCTAACTGTAATAGCAGCGATGTAGATTGGGGCAACAGTTTTTTCAGACATTCTATATCTGCTGCACCAACATTGTTATTCGCCCCCGGAATCACAATAATATTATTTTGACCGCTATCATCTACAGCGATAATTGCCACACCCGAATGAGTGGTTTGATCTATCAATACATTCTCTGTATTTACACCATAAGATTGTAAATTAGTCAATAATTCTTCAGCAAATTTATCATTGCCGACGCGGCCGACGATGTGGGTAAAAGTTCCAAGACGCGCGGCGGCGACAGCTTGATTTGCTCCTTTGCCGCCGCCAGCCGTCAAAAAATTGCTACCGATAATAGTTTCCCCCGGCTGCGGTAAACGGGGAGTTTTTGCTGCTAGGTCAATATTGATACTGCCGAATACGATTATGGTCATTGGTTATTGGTTATTGGTTATTGGTTATTGGTTATTGGTTATTGGTTATTGGTTATTGGTTATTGGTTATTGGTTATTGGTTATTGGTTATTGGTTATTGGTTATTGGTTATTGGTTATTGGTTATTGG
>NZ_JAUBPP010000046.1:0-17847 GCF_036700765.1 Microcoleus sp. S1D4 | reverse complement strand
CGATCGCGCTTGAGCCAGTCGTCGAGTACATCAAAGATGCCTCTTTCGGTCTGGGCGCGTCCGACTGCGATTGTCATTTACGCAAATCTCCAAATAGATATAATTACAACGGATTTTTCTCTAATCATCAGTCTGCTACCGTTGCCTCTGCTTAGCAGAAAACTAGTAGGATTATGAACAGAGTTTACTTTTCTTTACCGTATTCAAAATTATAAAGGTAATTCTTTACAAAAGCAAGTCTTTCTTAAATAACTTCCTGATTTCGACTTGTCCTCGGAAGTTCTCGAAGTTCTCGAATCAACCGGGAATGCCAGCATCTGGGGCTTAGCAAAAAGCATTTTTTTATTTTACTGCTGTCCTCCTACAGCGCTGGTTATAGGAGCTCGAAGAGTTCGTGAGGACACGCAAAATGCTGGCGCGCAAATGCTCCCGCGCCCTGCTGGGCGCGCACTCACGATCATTGGGCTACAGAAACTGGGTTTTTTCTACACAATACTTCGTTACATCTATATATACTGAGGAGAGAGTTCCAAACTTAGGTTTTTAAGACTATATGTTCAGCATTGACATGATTGTGAAGAACACGCCCGTCTCGCTGTCGGTGCAGCGGAAGCTAGCCGAGGACGCTGAGGCTGTTTACCAGCAGGTTGTAGAAGCGATTCGCAACTCGCAACCGCAAATTTTGGAACTCACTTGCGAGAAAAATCCTGAGAAAAAGGTAGCTGTGCTCAGCAGCGAGATTTCTGGGGTGGTGATTTCTCAGAAATCGGGGGCGGCTTCTTCAGGTAGGGCTCCCGGTTTTGTCTCGATGACATTAGGAGAATGAGGGCTGGGGGTGTTGGTGCCGGTATGGGCCAGTCAGCGGTTGCTGTGCGGGATTTGGGTTTTTGCTGGCCGTCGGGCGATCGAGTTTTGCAAGGTTGCTCTCTGGATGTACCAAAGGGAGAGTTTTGGATGCTTTTGGGTACTAACGGTAGCGGCAAATCTACACTGCTGAGGCTGATGGCTGGGCTGCTGCACCCCCAGTCGGGCGAAATTGATCTGGGCGGGCGTGTGGGTTTTGTGTTCCAAAACCCGGATCACCAGTTGGTGATGCCGACGGTGGGTGCGGATGTGGCTTTTGGTTTGGTGGAGGAAAAGCTTTCTAATCTTCAGGTGCGCGAGAGGGTGGCTGAGGCTTTGGAGGCTGTGAATTTGCTGGATTTGCAACGGCGGCCGATTTATGCTTTGAGTGGGGGACAGAAGCAGCGGATTGCTTTGGCTGGGGCGATCGCCCGTCACTGCGAAATTCTGCTGTTGGATGAACCGACGGCTTTGTTAGATCCTGATTCTCAGTTGGATTTGGTGGCGGCGGTGCAGCGGTTGGTGAAAAATCGCGGGATTACTGCTTTGTGGGTGACTCATCGTTTGGATGAGTTAAATTATTGTGATGGGGCTTTTTTGTTGGAAAAGGGCCAAGTTGTCGATCGGGGAGATCCGGCGCGTTTGAAGCAGCGGTTGATGCAAAGTCAGGATGTTTAACTATTTGATGAGGTTTGTCGTAAGGACTTTAGTCATATCTTATAAAAAGAGGACTGAAGTCCGAACGATCGAACAGGTGTTCATCGCAATTGGCGATCGCGCAACAAAGCATCTGCCCAAATTGTATCGGCTTCGGACAGCGCTGGTATGACTTGCCAGTTGCGATAATCTATCTTGAGGTCGTAACTTGCGATGTCGTAAATTTGAGTGAATAATTCCTGCAAGTTGATTACAGGTTCAGTGTCGCCCGATCGCAGTGGCAGAGGAAAAGCAGGCATCGGGTTTTGCAAGTTAAAAGCGTACAAATCGGCTTTGGGACGGCGATTTCCCCGACACACCAAAACACTATAGTCGCTTTCAATGTTATTGCCAATAACTGGCATTTTTTGACCGCGCCGCAATAAATCTATTTCTATTAAATGAGTGCGACTGGATAAGATTTCTTCTCGCTTTTCTTCGTACATTTGTCGCCCTTTACCTGTTCGCTTATTAGTAGGCGAGAGAATTTCAATAAGAGTGATTAATTCTTGGCTTCCCCTTTCTCTAATCTCTAAATAGCCTTCCCGAACCTGGTAGGGCATGGGAAGAGTTACGGTTATTGCTTGTGTCGGTGGCGCTGCAACGGCTATGTTTGATGTTATTAATTCGGTTTTGGTTTTTGGCTGAATTACGTTTACATCAGGAATGCCAATTGATAAATTGTCGTCAGCCGTTTCATACATTCTCACTTCTACAGACACTAAATACTTAGGACGCAGTTGTGGAGATAACAATCTGGCAATTTCAATAATTAGCCAGTGGTGTAGGGCAGGCCAGAGTTCTGGATGCTCTAAATACGGGTCCATACCGGGAAATGGAGATGGCATTGATTTGACTCCTGGACTCAAGTATATTTACAGTTTAGCAAGATTTTTTGGGGGAATTAGGGCCGATCGCACTTCCTGTCAAATAGAGTAATTGCTATTTGTGGAAGGGCGATTCCCTACGGGATAGCTAGGTATGCGCGTACTTTTTAACGGTTAACGTTCGATCGACAATTGTGTCGGAATTGGAACGCTGTTTTCATCCAACACAGACACCGCATTCACGAAAACAATTGTATGCGGGACTGCGGGCATTAAGCGGCGCAGTGCATTTAGGTAAGATTCGGCATCGGGACGGCGGGCGAAACGGGCGACTGTTAACCGCTGACAGTTGGGGAGGTGGCGAATTAGATGCCAAGGTTGAAGTCGATCGCGATAAGTGACTTGTTTTGGTATCATAGGAAAATCCTTCCCACTTTTGTGGGTGGTGAATGAAAGGCGATCGCTCTGCGACCTCAGAAATCAAGGGCGATCGCTTGTTTATAGTTTATATTCAACACGAATACTCGAGTGTTGTCAAGAGGGAATGGGACGAATTAGGCTGCGAGTTCGAGAATTTGCTCAAGAGAAGGGTTGGAATCTGACAGAAGTCTCCAAAAGAACAGGTATTCCATATACCACGATTATTACCTATGCGAACTCTCAAGGTATGGCAACTGTTGACTACACAGCTTTGGACAAGATGGCCCGTGCGTTCGATATTGCGATCGAAGATTTAGTTGAGATTTTGGAACAATAAACTGATTTGTCAGCGGGAAGATGGGGCTAATACGGTTGCGAGTTCGAGAACTAGCTGAGGAAAAGGGTTGGACGCTGAAAGAAGTCTCTGACAGAACGGGAATTCCCTACAGCACGGTTAAAAAATACGCCCAAGCTCCCAAAATGGCAACGGTGGACTATACGGCTTTGCAGAAACTTGCTGCTGTTTTCGATTTGATGATTGAAGACTTGGTTGAGGTTTTGGAAAATTAGGGGAGAGGGCGATCGCACGGGTGGTCAGAAACCGGGTTTTTTCGAGAATACTTCGTTAGATCCCGCAGATTCAGAAAAAACCCGGTTTCTTGGCTCGAAGCGCGTAAGTCCTGACTGATTTGTCGCTCTTGGCAGTAAAAATACGGGTCTTGGAATTTTCCTACTGTAGACTAAAGTCAGGAGTTGTTTAGTCTGCCGGAGTTAGATAAATGCCGATCGATCGTCTGTCTGACATGGAAGAGAACTTGGAAGATCTGAAAGAGCAATGAGTGGGCAAGGTAAAGGCTCTAAATTTTGCACCACAAGAAGAAAAGATCCGAATTAAACAGCAAATCCGAGAGCTACGCAAGGAGATTCGGGAACAGGAAGAGGAGTATTGGCAGGTTTTCGCTCAGCAAACGAAAACGGTGGAAATTCCCGAACAGGAGGCTGAGATTATTGTTGCCGAGATTGTCGAAGAAGTTGGGCAAATTGAAGTGCAGCGACAGTATCCCGATGAGGTAATTCAGATTTTGCAGGAGATTCGGGACAAGCTAAACCAACCGGGACCGACAGCGGCCGCGAAACTCAAAGGCGTAATCTCCAGCTTTCCGCCGTTTGTAGGAATTTCCTACGAGGCTGAATTGGATACAGAGAATTTTTTACAGCAGCATTTCCCAACGTTTCGGAAATGGGCTAAGGTATTAGCAAAAAAGTCCTAGACCTGGAGGAAAAAACACCCAATCCAGGTTTCACAAGTTCTTACAAACTTTACGATATTCCCTCCGAACTCGGTTCCAAAAACTTTGTCGGGCGGGATGAAGAGATGCAGCAATTGCACGGATTGTTGCAGGATGGGAGCCGCGTTGCGATCGCCGCTGCGTCGGGAATGGGCGGCATCGGCAAGACAGAATTGGCATGGCAATATGCAAACTTTCACCGCGATTACAATACCTATTCAGCCGGGATTTGGTGGCTGTTTGTGCGGGAAATGGGTTTAGCGCCGCAGGTGTTGCAGAAATCGCTGCGAATGGGAATTCAGCCGCCGGATACTCTGGAAAATCTGGAGGAACGGTTGCAGTTTTGCTACGAAGAGTGGGCAAAACAAACCTCTGGGAATGCTCTGCTGGTATTGGATGATGTCAGTGATTACCGGGCGGTGCAGTCGTTTTTGCCTAGAAATCCCCGGTTTAAGGTGTTGCTGACAGCGCGACAAATTGTGCCGCCGCCTGTGGGGTGTTTGCCGTTAAAAGTGTTGAAACCGGAGGCAGCGCTAAACTTGCTGCGACTGACGGCTGGGGATTTGCCGGGAAACAAACTCAGACGGATTGATGCCCAGCTTGAAGATGCTCAAGCGCTTTGTCAGTGGTTGGATTATTTGCCTTTGGGCATTGAACTGGTGGGGCGCTATCTGTGGCGCAAGCGGGCGCTGTCCTTGGCAGAAATGCTGCAACGGTTGCAGAGTCAGCGATTGGAGGCGCGGGCATTGCAGGAGGCGGAAGCTGGGATGACGGCTAGGCGAGGAGTGGCAGCAGCCTTTGAGTTGAGTTGGGAGGAGTTGAAACCTCCCGCGCGGACGCTGGGGTGTCTGCTGAGCGTGTTTGCTCTGGCTCCGATTCCTTGGGAGTTGGTAGCCGACTGTTTTCCAGATTGGGATGAGGAGGATTTGGAGGATTGTCGGGATTACGAACTGCTGGAACAGAGTTTGCTGTCGCTGGTGGAGGATGAAACCTCCGCTCCGGCTCAATCTGGGCTGGTGCAGCCTCGCTATCAACTTCATGCTTTGATTCGGGAGTTTTTTGCGGCCAAATTGCAGGGACACGCCGATGCTGAGATTTTGCGGAGCAACTTTGCAGTGGTGCTGACAGCGGTGGCGAAGACGATTTCGCAGACTGTGACGCTGGAGGTGCAGGAACGGGTGAAGGAGGCGCTGCCCCATTTGGAGGTGGTGGCGGAGCAATGGTCACATCTGCTGGAAGATAGTGATGCTAGGCTGTCTTTCACGGTTTTGGGGCGGGTTGCTCAGGGACAGAGTTTGTGGGCAGAAGCGGAGAAATGGTTGAAAGCTTGCCTCCAGATGACAGAGAAACGCTGGGGAGCCGACCATCCCGATACCGCTGGGAGTTTGAACAATCTGGCAGCCCTGTACCATGCAATGGGACGCTACCCAGAGGCGGAACCTTTGTATGTGCGATCGCTCTCGATCTCGATCCGCGAGCAACAGCTCGGAGCCGACCATCCCGATATAGCTCTGAGTTTGAACAATCTGGCAGCGCTGTACCATGCAATGGGTCGCTACGCGGAAGCGGAACCTTTGTATGTGCGATCGCTCTCGATTTACCAGCAGCAGCTAGGAGCCGGCCATCCCAATACGGCTGCGACTTTGAGCAATCAGGCAGAGCTATACCGTGCGATGGGACGCTACCCAGAAGCGGAACCCTTGTATGTGCGATCACTCTCTATCCGTGAGCAACAGCTCGGAGCCGACCATCCCGCTACAGCTCAGAGTTTGAACAATCTGGCATTGCTGTACGATGCAATGGGTCGCTACGTGGAGGCGGAACCCTTGTATCTGCGAGCACTCGCGCTCAGAGAGCAGAAGCTCGGAGCAGAACATCCCTATACGGCAACGAGTTTGAACAATCTGGCAGCGCTGTACGAGGCAATGAGACGCTACCCGGAGGCGGAACCTTTGTATGTGCGAGCGCTCGCCATCATGGAGCAGCAGCTCGGAGCCAACCATCCCAATACGGCAAATAGTTTGAACAATCTGGCAGCGCTGTACGAGGCAATGGGACGCTACCCGGAGGCGAAACCCTTGTATGTGCGATCGCTCGCCATCATGGAGCAGCAGCTCGGAGCCGACCATTCCCATACGGCAACGAGTTTGAACAATCTGGCAGCGCTATACCGTGCAACAGGATGCTACGCGGAGGCGGAACCGCTTTACCTGAGAGCATTAGAAATCTTGTTTAACCGATTGGGAGAGAATCATCCTAACACCCAAACCGTTAGGAGAAATTTCATTGATTGTCTCCGGGAGGCGATGTCAGCGGGTCAAGACTCGCAACTTTCCCAGCATCCAGCAAGGCAAGCAATGCTTAAGCGAGTTCGGGAGACGGAGTAGCTGTTGCTGCTAGAACGATTGTTGCCAATTTCCTACAGGACTTACGCATGGGGCCCAGAAACCGGGTTTTTTCCAGAATACTTCGTTACAGCGCGAAGACTCGGTAAAAAACCTGGTTTCTTTGTCGGAGTGCATAAGTCTCGATCGCACTTAATTCGATCGCCACTTCTAAAAATCGCAAAAATCTTCAATCCCTTGCTCGATTAGTAACCCGCAATGTGAAATAGTGGGTTACGCAACCTCTTCTAACTCAGGAATATGTTCAGCTTCATAGTTTTCGATTAAAACACCAATAACATCCATCATCGAAGCAAGGGGATGGCTTTTGTTCTCGCCCACTCGATCTATTAGGCTATCTAGTAGTTCGACTAAACGCTTATATTCCTGTTCCGTGTGAGGAACAAAAACCGTTTTAGTAAGAGATGACCAAGCCGCAATTGTTCGATCGATATCAAGATTTTGCATTATTCTTTCCACCTCTCTTCTTCTTTGGTATTGACAACAAGGCAATGCCCATTGGTATCAACTTAAGGTAAAACTCATAGTCCGGCAAGGGTTGAAACCCCTGCCTCAAAGCGAAAGTCCTCTCAAAGAGGACTAATGAGTTCTTCAGTCCTCTTCAGAGGACTTTAGCTATTAGACAGGGAATTCATTCCCTGGCGGACTCGCGGGATGACTAACGGACTTGGTGGGCTGATAGCTTAAATTGACACTAATGGGCATTACCTAACTCCCCTACCTCATCTCATAACCAAACAAATTTGGATCGACCTCACCCAAATTCAAATCTGCCAAACCATACTCCGCCCAACGCCGCTCGACCATCGCCGCCACATCAGGATCGGACTCCAAAACTTCCCCCCATTCGTGATCCGTTTCCGGCGGCATCTTCGTAGTAGCATCAATCCCCATTCTGCCTCCCAAACCAATTTTTTCACTGGCAAAATCTAACGTATCAAAGGGCGTATTCGGCAGAATAAATACATCCCGAACTGGATCGACTTTAGAACTAATTGCCCAAACTACTTGACGCGGGTCGCGAATGTTGATACTTTTATCGACAACAATCACAAACTTAGTGTAAGTAAACTGCGGTAATGCACTCCAAAATGCTAAAGCAGCCCTGCGCGCTTGACCGGGATATGCTTTATCAATCGAGATAATTGCGGCTTTATAACTAAGCGCTTCCATCGGTAAGAAGAAATCGACAATTTCCGATACTTGCTGCCGCAAAATAGGGGTATAAATACGGTTAAGCGCGATCGCCATCATAGCTTCTTCCTTCGGCGGCCGCCCGCTAAATGTGGTTAGATAAATCGGGTCTTTGCGGTGCGTCATGCAGTTGAATCGAACCAGCGGCGAATCCTCCACGCCGCCGTAATAACCCATGTGATCCCCAAAGGGCCCGTCGGGCAGAACTTCCCCCGGCGTAATCGTTCCTTCTAACACAATTTCCGAGTCCGCCGGTACTTCCAAATCTACGGTTTTGCACTTCGCCAATTGCACGCCGGAACCGCCGTAAAGTCCGGCAAATAACCATTCCGATAAATCTACAGGAATTGGCGTTGCTGCGGCGAGAATAATCAGCGGGTCAACTCCAAGGGCGATCGCAACTTCCAATTTTTTACCAGCCTGCGCCGCTTTCCGCAAGTGTCGCGCGCCACCACGGACAGATAACCAGTGGACAGTCATCGTGTTTTTTGACTGCAATTGCAAGCGATAAACGCCCACATTCGGCGTGCCGGTTTCGCAATCTTTGGTAATTACTAAACCGAGGGTGATAATTTTGCCCGCATCTCCCGGATAGGGGCGAATCATCGGGATTTTGTTCAAATCCACGCCTTCCCCTTCAAACACCACTTGCTGACAAGCTGGGAAGAAATCACGGCCTGGTTTGGCTTTCACTACGTCGAACAAGACTTTGCCGAATTCTATGGCTTGGGATATCTTTTTCGGCGGTTTTGGCTGTTGTAGCATTCCCAATTTTTTGCCGAGCTCTTCTAGTTCGATCGGCTTTTCCATGTTCATCGCCCAGCAAACGCGCTCTTCCGTACCCAACAGGTTGATGGCGACGGGAAATTCGGCCCCTTTGACGTTTTCAAACAAAAGTCCAGGCCCGCCCTTGATTAGCATTTGGTTGGAAATTTCGGCAATTTCGAGGTCGGAATCGACTAAAGCGCTAATTCGGCGCAGTTGTCCCCGTTCTTCTAGGAGTTTCAGGAATCCTCGCAAGTCTCTAGCCATTTTCTTTAAGAATTGTTAAGTGTAGTTATTTTATTATTAGCCCATCGGCCACCATAAAGTTAAGCTACCCTTGTCAGTTAATGAAAAATCCCCGACGTTCGCCCGATCGATTTCGCCACAGCCCTCGTTCCCGCGGCCAGCAGTTTTATCAGTCCCAAGCTGTTAGCCAACATGGTTTTCAGCCTCAATCTCCGTTGAGTTGCGAAGGCGCGGACAGTACGAGTTCCCCAGAAACAGCCGTAAAGTGCGATCGGGAAATTGCGATTTTGCTGCTAGATGCAGAAAACATGAAACTCGACATTAATGCGGAAAAGTTTTTAGCCAGTTTGTGCAGCTATCCCCTGCAAGTTAAGATTGCTTTTGCTAACTGGAAAAACCCCAGTATCGGTAAGCTGGATACTGAATTGTACGATCGCGGTTACGAACTAATTCACGCTCCGGGCGGCGCTAACACCGCTGACGGTAAAATGATTGCCTTTGGTGCTGCTATTTTATACCGCTATCGGGATGTCCGAGAAGTTTTTGTTTGTTCCTCCGACGGTTTGTTAAATCACCTCTGCAATCAATTACAAAATCAGGGATTGACTGTGTTTCGGGTACGCCGTCAAAATGCTATCTTGTCCGTAGAAAATCATCTAACCGGGGAGAGCAATCACTATTCTTGCGAACGTAAAATAGAAATCCCTACATTTCCAGAACTGGCAAATCAAATTTCTGAATTATTGAAAACTGAACACCAATTAATCGACGATCGGATAGCTAGGCTTTCTAGTGTTGTTGAGCTTTTTCAAGAGCGTCGCGCTCTCGAATTCACTTCTATAAATTCCACCCATATAGAAGCATTCGCATCAGCCCAAAAAGATATGATCTGCGAACCAAAAGAACCGGCAATTTCCGACGTTGTTGGTGCAAATATTGAACAGGAAAAATTGCTAGAAACTGTCCCGGCTAATCCCGTGACGATCGATTCACTGGAAGTCTTAGAAAAGGTACTTATAAAAATTATTGAATTAGAGATAAATAATTCCCCAAATAATGCTATTAATATAGCTGAACTTAAAAAAATATTTTTCAACCGATGTCAAGTTCAGGCCGATCATATAGTGAAAACTTTCTTGGTTAATTCCAGTTTAGTTAAATTTTTGAAATCGCGTTCTTCGGTATTTCAATTGACAGCGATCGGGAGCGAGCATCACGTGAAAATAGTCCGAAAATCTTCGGATTCAAACACTTCTCCATCTGCCACACTGGAATCATCTTTAGCAAAAATTTTGATAGCTTTAACCGCTCAATCTCCAGGCGCTTACATTTCGACTATCCTAGTAGCAGGTGAATTTAACAAGCAATACGGTCAACCAATTACTAAAAAGCTGAAATCGCTGGATTTGGGCGAGAAATTTATAGATTTTTTGCAGTCTTGTCAAACATTTAAAGTCAAGAAAGAGGGTAATGATTATCAAGTGGCGATCGCCCCTGGCTCATCTTTTTAATCTAATTAAGACTTAGGCACGGGGATCGGAAACCGGGTTTGTGTATGAAAAAACTTGATTGTGACCCGCAGATTTAATAAAAAACCCGGTTTCTTTGGTCAGGAGTGCGTAAGGGGAGCATCTCCTGCATCGCAAAAAGGATTGTTTTTTTTTACAGTGCGAGCGTCCCCGCTCCCACTACAAATGTAAAACTGAAATGTACCCTGCGTAAGTCATGCTAATGTTAACCATAGATTAAAGAAAGGTTATCATTTTTACCACCATTTCTTAATTATTAAAAACTTAATCTAATGTTAACTATAATTTAAAACAAGCTTATTATTTTCGCTGTTTTTAGTTGGGGATTTCAGTCTATCCTATGGAAGAGATTTGCAAAGCCTGCTATTAATACTAAGGACATGGAGTTATGGTTTTCTTCACTAAAAGCTGGCGACGCGGCTTTATAGTTACGCTAGCGGTAGCAGCATTTTCGCTCTCGTTGATTACTTCCGCTGTAGCTGCGGTAACACTAAACGGTTCGGGAGCCACTTTCCCCAAACCTCTTTACGATCGATATTTCTCCCAAATGAGAAGTGCAACGGGGATTACTGTAAACTACGAAGGAACAGGCTCCGGTGCCGGTATCCGAGCATTAATTGCAGGCACGGTTGACTTCGCAGGCAGCGACGCGCTGATGAGTTCCGAGCAGATATCTCAGGTAAAGCGCGGTGTAATGGCAGTTCCGACAGCAGGCGGTGCGGTTGCAGTTGTCTACAACTTGCCCGGAGTCAACAATGTCAGGCTGAGTGCCGATGCCATGAAGGGCATTTTTGAAGGCAAAATTACCCGCTGGAATGACCCTAAAATAGCAGGAATTTCCGGACAAGCTAAAAATTTGCCAAATACTGCGATTCGAGTAGTTGTGCGGGCAGACAGCAGCGGTACAAGCTTTATTTTTAGCAATCACTTGCAGGCAATTGGCAGCAGCATCAAGGGTGCCGCTCAACCGAGTTGGCCCGGTGGCCCTCTCAGCGGTCAAGGAAACCCCGGCGTAGCAGGTTTGGTGAAACAAACAGCGGGTGCAGTTGGCTACGTTCAAGATACTTTTGCTCGGCAAAACAAGCTCCAAACAGCATTTATTCAAAATAGAGCTGGTCGGTTTGTAGATCCTAGTTTGGCAGAAGCTGAAAAAGCTTTCGCAGGGGAAGCCTTCCCGGCAGACTTCCGCTTAGTAGAAGGAAATCCCAATGATGGATATCCGATTGTGGGCTTGACTTGGCTGTTAATCTACAAACAGTATCCTGCGGCGAAAGCAGATGCTATTAAAAAGATGGTTAATTGGGCGATGACTACAGGTCAAGGTATCAACAAACAGCTAGAGTATACCTCGATTCCGCAAGGGACAGCTCAAAAAGTAATTCAAACAGTGAATCAGAGCGTGGTTGCTAGAGGTTAATTCAAATTTTTTCAAATAGTTATGAGTTTTGAGTTTAATGTATGACTCAAAACTCATAACTTTCACAGGCTTTGGTGTGCAGTGCACACCTTATTCATGAAACTTACGCACGGGGGGTCAGAAACCGGGTTTTTTTAGGAAAAGACGCGCTGTAGTCCGCAGATTACGTAAAAAACCCGGTTTCTTTGTCGGAGTGCGTAAATCCTGAGTTTCTCTATTCAAGATTTCGCTGTTTACGCCATAACTCGGTATGACCAATTCTTCAAAGAAACCGAAAAAATTGACTCGGAAGCCGGCAGCAATCAACACCCACGTAGACTTGACTGATACGAATGGTGAAGGTTTGTGGCTGGAGTCGGGATTTACTGTATTTGTATGGGCTTTTGCTATAGCGACGGCGGGCATCCTGTTCTGGATGAGTGGAATAATTTTTAAGGATGCTTGGCCTGCTATTAGCAAGTTTGGACTGGAGTTTTTGTGGAATCCCAAATGGGATATCGGCGAGTTGCAGTTTGGGGCTTTGCCGTTTATTTACGGTACGGTGGTTAGTTCTGCGATCGCCATTATCATCGCAATTCCTTTAGGACTTTCTGTAGCTATCGTTACTAGCGAGAACTTTTTGCCAATTTGGGTGCGATCGCCCTTGGGATTCATGGTTGAATTAATCTCAGCCATTCCCAGCGTCATCTTTGGACTTTGGGGAATTTTTGTTTTAATTCCCTTTCTGCTGCCTTTACAGCAGTCCCTGTTCAACAATTTCAGTTGGTTTCCCCTCTTCAGCAGCGAACCTTTTGGACCGGGAATGCTGCCCGCTGGAATACTTTTATCGATTATGATTCTGCCCACAGTAGCCGCCATCAGCCGCGATGTTTTGCTATCAGTTCCAGTAGATTTGCGAAGTGCTTCCATGTCCCTCGGTGCCACCCGCTGGGAAACCATATTTAACCTGTTATTGCCAGCAGCAAGTTCGGGAATTATCGGAGCGACTATCTTAGCATTGGGACGCGCTTTGGGCGAAACAATGGCTGTGACAATGGTAATTGGCAACTCAATTCAAATCAACAAATCTATCTTAGCTCCCGGCTACTCAATTCCCGCCGTTCTGGCAAGTCAATTTCGAGAAGCTCAAGAAGAACTGCACATCGGCGCTTTAATGTATTTAGCCCTAATTTTATTTGTCATCACCCTCTCGGTGAACGCAATTGCAGTATTGCTGGTTCAGCTAATCGGTGTTAAGGGAGCTAAGAATTAAAGATGACTCAAGCACAAAAATCAAACAGTATTCTGGATGCAGAAATCTACAGCCCCCTGTCGCTGAGCCGAAATTTGTTCAGCCGGGGAATGACAGTTATCGCCTTCGCTCTTACAGCTCTAGCCCTGCTGCCTTTGTTCGCTATTTTGTACAAAATTTTAGGGGAAGGACTGACACATTTGAGCTGGGAAGTGCTAGTATCTCTCCCCGCACCCGTGGGAGTTGAAGACCAGCCCAACGGCTTTGCAAATGCGATTCTCGGCACAGTTTTAATGGTAGGAATTGCGACATTAATTAGCGTGCCTATCGGGGTGATGACGGGAATATTTATGTCAGAGTTTGGTAGAGAAAATAAAGCAATTGCCAATACAATCCGCTTTATTACCGTTATTCTCAGCAGCGTTCCCTCAATAGTTGTCGGCGTGTTTGCTTACGCTTTAATTGTCATTACAACTAAAGCATTCTCAGGATTAGCCGGCGGTGTCGCCCTCGGCATCATCATGCTTCCAGTTGTCGCATTAACAACAGAACAAGCTTTAAAATTAGTGCCTGCCTCTTACCGCCTCGCTTCTGCTGGCTTGGGAGGCGGACGCTTTCAAACTATTTTTCGGATTATTATTCCCTCAGCACTTCCGACTATTACCACAGGCATTTTACTCGCAGCTTCCCGTGCCGCCGGCGAAACAGCACCCCTAATTGTAACTGCCTTGTCGAGCCAATTTTGGCCCCCTTTAGTTGAGAAATTGGGCGAAATAGTTCAGTCTCCCGTCGGTGCAGAAACCATCTCAAAAATCCAAGAAATTCCCGAGACACTGCTGACTCCAACTCCTTCTATGTCAGTCTTAATATACAGTTACGCCAGCTCTCCTTACAAGGAGCAGAACGAATTGGCCTGGACTGCTGCTTCTGTTCTTTTAGGAATGGTTTTGGTTACTAGCTTAGCCTCCCGCGCCGTCACTCGAAAACGCTTGCAAGATAGGTAAATTGCGTAGGAAGGAAGAAGGAAGAAGGAAGAAGGAAGAAAACAACTATCTGTGTATTTGTGACTTGGGAAATCAGTGCATAGCTATCAAGACGAACTAAATCAGACCATCGAGTAAATTTCTGCATCTAAAAATCTCCCACCACCACTAAAAAAACTGCAAATAATGAAACCGAAAAGCAACTTAAAAGCTGAAAAAAATAGCGACAAATTTCTTGAAGATGCGACTCCTGAAATCGACCCCAATGCCATGCCAGCCTTGCGGGTTCAGGACTTGAGTTTTTACTACGGAACTCACAAAGTGCTCGAAAATTTGTCGATGAATATTCCTCACCCGCAAGTAACGGCAATTATCGGCCCTTCTGGTTGTGGCAAATCAACGTTTCTTAAAGCTCTCAACCGCATTGGCGAATTGGAAGGAAAAGTTCAAATAAAAGGCAGGGTGGAGTTTTTTGGACAGGATATTTACAGTCCTAAAGTCAATATTAATAGTTTGCGCCGCCAAATGGGGATGGTGTTTCAAAGACCGAATCCTTTTCCGCTGAGCATTTACGATAATATTGCTTACGGAGTCCGCATTTTTGGTCGCAAAAGCAAAGCAGAGTTAGACGAAATTGTGGAGTTTTCCCTAAAAAGTGCGGCGCTTTGGGATGAGGTGAAAGACAATTTGAAGAAGTCGGCGCAGGGGATTTCTGGCGGACAGCAGCAGCGCCTTTGTATTGCTCGCGCTTTGGCGGTGAAGCCAAAAATTCTGCTGATGGATGAGCCTTGTTCTGCTCTCGATCCGATTTCTACTATGAAGATTGAGGAGTTGTTTCAGACTCTGCGGCAGCAGTTAACTGTGGTGATTGTAACGCACAATATGCAGCAGGCTGCTCGGGTTTCTGATTATACGGCTTTCTTTAATACTGATGAAAGTCGCATCGGCCACATGGTGGAATTTGGGCCGACAAGTCGGATTTTTACTTCTGCAAGCCATGCGAGTACGAGGGATTATATTCAAGGTCGTTTCGGTTAATACTGACATCTTGAACCTCTTTCAGAACAGGCTGTCCGGCCTGTTCCACAACAGACAAATATTTTTGTGTAGCTGGCATTTTGCCTGCTATAGTTATGTCTTCAGAACAGGCTGTCCGGCCTGTTCCACAACAGACAAATATTTTTGTGTAGCAGCAGGCATCTTACCTGCCATAGTTATGTCTCCCCCACTTTTAAAGCGAGAATTGGGTGTTTTTGGCGCAACTCTCATGGGCCTGGGCTCGATTGTTGGTACGGGAGTATTTGTGAGTATCGGAATTGCGGCGGAAATTGCCGGGCCGGGAGTGATTTTGGCTGTGGGTATCGCTGCTTTGGTTGCTGTTTGCAATGGCTTTAACAGCGCTCAATTGGCGGCGAGTCACCCTGTTAGCGGCGGTACTTATGAATACGGTTACAAATATCTCAATCCTGGGCTGGGTTTTACAGCCGGCTGGATGTTTTTGTTAGCTAAAACTGCTTCGGCTGCTACTGCTGCTTTGGGTTTTGCGGGGTATTTTTTAAATGCAGTTGGTGTTGCCGATCGCACTTACCTGATCCTAACAGCTTTAGTCGCCCTCGCCGCCCTAACTTTAATTGTCTTGACGGGAATCAGGCGATCGAATATTGCCAATACTGTCACAGTCTCAGTTACACTCTTATCTCTGGCTGTCTTTATCGCTGCAGGTTTGCCAGAAATCAGATGGGAAATAGCCACTGTACAAAATGATAGTTCGATCGGCTCCATCCTCCACGCCACCGCCCTAATGTTTGTCGCCTACACCGGTTACGGCCGCATCGCCACAATGAGCGAGGAAGTGCGGGAACCGAGTAAAACCATTCCCAAAGCCATAATTTTTACTTTGGTGCTGACAATGCTGCTTTACCTGGCGGTAGCAATAGTCTTTGTTGGCGCGGGGGGAGCTGATAAATTGTCCCTGCAAACAGGCGGCACGGCTGCACCTTTGGAAGTCCTCGCCCGCAGTTTCCCCACTCCGGGAGTTTCGCAACTGTTAGCCGTCGGCGCAATTACCGCTATGTTGGGAGTCTTGCTGAACTTAATTTTAGGGCTGTCGCGCGTCTGGCTGGCGATGGGGCGGCGGCTGGATGTGCCCAGAGTCTTGGCGCGGCTGAATCCCTCGGGCACAACGCCCTATGTGGCTGTGGTATTTGTCGAAATTACGATCGCACTTTTAATTTTAGTCGGCGAGGTCAAAACCACTTGGTCTTTCAGTGCCTTTAGCGTTTTGATCTACTACGCTATCACCAACCTCGCAGCGCTGCAACTTTCCCCCGCCCAAAGGCTTTACCCGCAGTGGCTGGCTTGGGTTGGATTGGCTGCGTGTCTGTTTCTGGCTTTCTGGGTGGAGAGGGAAATTTGGCTGACTGGATTGGCGTTAATTGCAGCAGGTTGGGTTTTGCGGGCGATCGTCCGGCAGCCGACAAGAAACTAACATTATGATAGATTGAGACACCATCCCGCATTGTAGAGGGCCATGCCCGATCGAACTTCCTTCCTAGCCACTCAAGAATCAGTCGCATTCAGCGCCATCAGTCGCTATATCGCTCAAACACTAATTGCCATTCAGGAACAACATCCCGAATGGATAGCTGAAAAATACAGGAAAACCCCCTGGGCCAAACCTGATTTTCAGTCAGTTTTGATTGAAAAATTGACCAAAAGTTTCCAAGTAGCCAGCGATACCAAATCCTTGCTGCAGACTGCCAAAAAATATCTCCAAATTCTGCTGATTCCAGAATTCATTAATTCATCTCAATTCAGCAAAATATTTGCCCAAATTCAGCAGCTAGCCACAGCCCCATCACAAAACTCACTTTCCCCAAAACCTCCAACTCCCACCGCAAACCAAACACATTCGCTTCCTGTCGGCATAGCCATCTTGCTGCTAGATGTCGAAAACTTGCAACTCACCATCGAAACCGAAAAATTCCTAGAAGGAATTTGCCACTATCCCATCCAAATCAAAGTAGCCTTTGCCAACTGGCGCAGCATGGGCAAAAAAGATGCCGAATTTCACCAGCGCGGCTATCAACTGATTCACGTCCCCCCCGGCAAAGACAGCGCCGACTTAAAAATGGCAACAGTAGGCGCATCAATTTTCGTACATTATCCCACAGCAAAAGAGATTTTTGTCTGTTCGTCCGATCGCGCCCTCACCCACCTCAGCAATACACTACAAGCCCACGGATTAACCGTATTTCAAGTCCGCAAGCAAATAGATCAAATCATAGTTTTAAACAGTAAAACCGGACAAGTGGAAACCCATTCCCTCGTGACTTTACCCGAAATAACACCCGTAGAACAATTAGTTATTCAGCTAAAAGAATTAATCAAAAAAGAGCAAAAACTCACCTCAACCCAGTGGATTAAAATTTCCAGAATTTCAGCTTTATTTACAGAAAATTACGGTTTAGTCCTAAGTCAAATAGTTTCCCAGCATCTCCTAGGAACTAAAACCAGAGATATATTTCTCAAATATCCCACCGATTTTGTTCTTCACAAACCCTCAGAAAAATCTCAAACTTATGTCACTCTCTTTGAAGTTAAATCGCCCCCCCCACCGCCCATACTTAACAAAGAAAATGTGAATCACACCCAAGCAGCACCGACCAGCTTAACCAATATTAATTCTCTCGAAGACTTGGAAAAAGCTATAGTCAAAATAGTTGGCGACTTAACCGACAACTCTCCTCAAAATTCTGTATTTCTCTCCAATGTAGGCAGCGAATTTCACAGACAATACGGCAAACAAATTACCCAAACAATTAAAGAGTTTAATTTCGGCAGAAAACTCCCTAACTTTTTGCAATCATGCACTTCTCTCAAGCTAAAAAAAAGCGAAAAAGGCTGGCAAGTTTCCCTAAATTAATTATTGGTTATTGGTTATTGGTTATTGGTTATTGGTTATTGGTTATTGGTTATTGGTTATTGGTTATTGGTTATTGG
>NZ_JAUBPP010000045.1:0-21335 GCF_036700765.1 Microcoleus sp. S1D4 | reverse complement strand
GTTCTGTATTCATCTCTCTCTTGTCTTCCTCTGTGTTCTCTGCGCCCTAGCGCCGGTTAAATCACCTGACGATGCTATCGGAAACGATATGAAGCGTAACTATCCTGTAGGAAATCACTCGCAATGCAAAATCCTGGAGCTTTGGTGACTGTGAAACGAGCCATCAAACCCCCAGGATTTAAATTTTTCCTCTTAAACGAGGTTCAAAATTATCGTCTGCAGACCTTAACTTACTCAGCAGTAGCCAATTCGGTATTGCCGCCGCCACGCTTCCGCGTTAGGGTATTGAACAGCATCTGACCGACTGCTTTAATCAAATTGCCTTCTAATTCCATAAACATTTTCATGTTCATGCCAAAAGCTGCATTAGCTTCATCAACAATTCGCTCTGCTGTAGCTTCGTCAATAGGCAGTTCATTCATTGCCTGACGGTAGTTATTCTTAAACTCTTTTTCATCAGGAATATCCTGGAATTCATAAAAAGCAGTGCCTTCTCCCTCAGTAAGATTCATCCCGCGCTGGGCAATTCCCTTGAGGATTTGTCCGCCGGACAAGTCGCCGAGGTAGCGAGTGTAAGAATGAGCTACTAACAGTTCTGGTGCGGTAGCCGAAATCTCCTGAATCCGCTTCACATAAGCTTTCGCTGCGGCTGACGGAGCTACTTGTTCGCGCCAATTGGCACCGTAG
Source organism: Microcoleus sp. S1D4 (assembly GCF_036700765.1). Lineage (NCBI taxonomy): Bacteria > Bacillati > Cyanobacteriota > Cyanophyceae > Oscillatoriales > Microcoleaceae > Microcoleus > Microcoleus sp. S1D4. Next base: position 20,648 of record NZ_JAUBPP010000045.1, on the reverse strand, counting down.
TAGTAAAACAAATCTTGCTCTAAGCTTTGTTTGCGATTCAACTCAGAAAAGTAAATTTTTGAAATAACCGGATGGTTCTTTTGGCGTTCCATTTCCTCTTCGATTGCCGAGTAGACAAAGTAGAGGTTTCCTACTAACTTCCGGTAAGAAGTTTTTTCTACAACGCCTTTTAAAAAACACTTGACAAAACCAACGTTTTCTGCCATAGTGTGGGACTTTTTGGTTCCCTCACGCAATTTGGTCGCTAAATTGATGCTCATGCTATATTGTCCAACCTTCTATTTTTGTGGTAGCTGATGGATGGGTCAAAAATCTAAAAATTACCTAAGTATTTACCTTATATCGATTTGATGAGAGCTTGTATTAATTTTTATAACAAAAGTTGCAGTAGTCAGTTGGCAGTTGGCGGTAGTCACTTGGCGGTAGTCATCAGTCATCAGCCAGTAACTAATGACTAATGACTCATCTTGGCCAGCAAACAAATGTCAAATGTCAACCGCCAACTGCCAACTGTCAACTGCCAACTATCAACTGCCAGCAAACAAATGCCAACTGCCAACTGCCAGCAAACAAATGCCAAATGCCAACTGCCAACTGTCAACTAATTTAAATGTCCAAGTCGAGCATATTGAGTTTGGGGCCGTAGGTTTCGATAAATTCGCGGCGGGGGGCGACTCGATCGCCCATTAAGATGGTAAAGATGCGATCGGCCTCAGCGGCGTCTTCAATCTCCACCCGTTTCAGCGTCCGAGTTTCCGGGTTCATCGTGGTATCCCACAACTGTGTCGGCATCATTTCGCCCAAACCTTTGAACCGCTGGACAGTGTAGTTAGCATTCGCCGGAAATTCATTGCGGATAAGACTGTTCCTTTCGCGTTCGCTGTAACAGTAATAATGATTCCGGCCGCGTTCTACTTTGTAGAGAGGAGGACAAGCAATATAGATGTAACCTTGTTCTACAAGTGCGCGCTGGTAGCGGTAGAAGAAAGTCAACAACAGCGTGCGGATGTGAGCACCATCTACGTCAGCGTCAGTCATAATTACGATGTGGTGATACCGCAATTGACCGGGATCGAATTCTTCGCCTTTGATGCCCAAACCCAGGGCGGTAATTAACGATTGAATTTCGTTATTTTTGTAGATTTTGGCATCGTCTGTTTTCTCAATGTTGAGAATTTTACCGCGCAAAGGCAGGATTGCTTGGAATTGGCGATCGCGCCCTTGTTTGGCACTGTTATGGACAAAAATTCCCGCAGCTAATGCAAAGTTGTGACTGTTAGGCACTTCGATGTCGTAAACATCGTACCGTTCCTCCAAATGTTCGATCGACACAACGCGGTGGTTGTAATTGCGAACAGCTTGGCGAGCCAGCAATTGATCTCCGCCAAAGTAGCGATCGCAAAAAGTTTGGTACTTCAACAAACACTTATCCTTTTTCGTCCGGCGGCAAGCATCGTAATAATCTACATTAATACAGCCTTTTTGCAACTCCACATACTTCAACATTTCCAGAGTTTTCCGGTAGTAAGTTTCGTTCAAAGCTGCTTTGCGTTGGCGGCGAAACTCCGGCGTCCACTGTTGCTTAGTTTTTTCACGACGCCAGTCCAACAATTCCCGATCTTTCCACTGCTCCTTGGCAAATTGCGAATTAGCCTCCCGCGCTTCAGGATTGTTAGCAAAATGATTGCGAACCCGTTCCGACTGAGCCAAACGGTTTTCTTCGGAGCTCCAATACTCTTGCTGCGCTTGGTTGAGCAGTTCATTATTTTGCTCGCGATAAGCTTCATTAGTATCGTAAAACTCACGCCACTTGCTCGTCATGTAAGCTTTATACTCTTCATCTTCCCACTGAGCTTTTGCCTGTTCAGACAGAATTTGTCTGGTTTCAGGATGCTGCATCCGCTCTTTCATCATCGCCCGAAATTCATCAGTCATGTGAGCTTGACGGCTCTTTTCAATGACATCTGGCCTGTGCAATGTTTTCTCAAGATTGGCGCGGTGTAAAGCCAAGTGAGCCTGAGCGGGCATCCGATGAATATTGGTCGGATTGTTGTTGAGCTTGTTGAAATCAACATGGTGGCGGTGATTACCGTCAGATGCTTGATAAACCTCATGTTTCAGGTTGTAGAAATCCGATAGCAGATGACTGTAAATCCACTTGTCACTGTTGGGATTCCAAACCATTTCGTAACCGTTAAGTCCCTGCCCGTTTTGGTTCTTTTTAGACAACTGGCGGTTGAGGGGCATTAAGGAATCGTCCGGTGTCAGCATGGCTGCTGCTCTGTAGGTACCATCCCGCAACATGAACGGATGATCGGGAGTACAAGTGATTGTCTCGCCATTGTCTAATGTCAGTTTGACAACTTCAGCATTTGCTTTAGTCATGCGAGCGTTAGTTATCCGCTCAAACCCTATGTTTCCACTTTCGCGAATGGTGTAGCAAAAGTGTTCTTTACCTTCTGCTTGTTCGTCAACTATCTCTTTGATAGTTTTTGTAGTGCCGTCAGCTAATATTATTTGCTGAGATGAAAAAAAACAGCCCCCTGCAGAATCGCCTTCAACTAGGTATATCTCAGACAGGGCGGGGTCTCTGGAGCTACAGTCCGCTAATTTTCCGGGCAAAGGAGACGATTCTAAGACGGATTTGCGGCGGACTAAATCGCGGGCGCGGCGGGCTGCTTCTGCGGCCTTAAATGCCTGAATTGCTTTTTCCAAAATAGCGTCGGCTACTTGGGGGCGAAATTCTAAATATTCGGTCAATACTTCGCCTACTAAGGAATCAACTATTCCCCGAACTTCGGTATTTCCCAGCTTAGTTTTTGTTTGGCCTTCAAATTCGGGATCTGGAACTTTGACGGAAATTACTGCTGTCAAACCTTCGCGGACGTTTTCGCCGGCGAGGTTGGGTTCGTTTTCTTTGATTTTGTTGCGCTTGCGGGCGATCGAATTCATCGTCCGCGTCAAAACAGCCTTCAAACCTTCTAAGTGCGTGCCACCGTCGATCGTCCGAATGTTGTTAGCAAAACCGAGAACATTGTCGCTAAAAGCATCAACGCACCACTGCAAAGCCACTTCTATCTGCACGTTGTTGCGTTCGCCTTGCACGTAAATCACTTCTTCGTGCAGAGGCTGCTTTTCGCGGTTCATGTAGGCGATATATTCCTTGATTCCGCCCTCATAACAGTATGTTTCGACCCGAGGTTCGCTACTTTTTAGCAGTTCCAAACGGTGGTCGCTAAACGTAATTCTCACTCCCGCATTCAAGTAACCCAATTCTCGCAAGCGCCCGGCGAGTGTAGTGTAATCAAATTCAATGCCAGTGCTAAATATTTGAGTATCTGGCAAGAAAGAAACTGAAGTGCCGGTGCGAGTGCCTTTGTTGGGCTTGGCATTAAGTTCAGTAACTGGATTGCCTCTTTCGTAGCGCTGTAAATGTTCTTTTTGGTCGCGCCAAACTGTCACTTCTACCCACTCGGACAGCGCGTTAACAACAGAAATACCTACACCGTGCAATCCTCCAGAAACCTTGTAGCCACCACCGCCAAATTTACCGCCGGCGTGAAGAACAGTCATTACTGTTTCTATTCCCGATTTGCCAGTCTTGGCAACTATGCCGGTCGGAATGCCCCGTCCGTCGTCTGTCACGGTAACGGAACCGTCGGCGTTGAGGTCAATCTCGATGTGAGTGCAGTGGCCAGCCAGCGCCTCATCAATGGAATTGTCCACAACCTCGTAAACTAGATGGTGGAGTCCTCGCGGGCCGGTGGTACCGATGTACATCCCCGGCCGTTTACGGACTGCTTCGAGACCTTCGAGAACTTGAATCTGGTCGGCGCTGTAGCTGCTGGTCATACAAAATAGCTCCAATAATGAGGTCTAAAGCCCCAAAAGCTTCTAAAATGGAAAAACTCCTAAAATTATAGCACAAAACGGTTAATGGCGATGCTAGGGCATTCTGAAGGGAAATTTATTAGAGTGAGGGAGGCGAATAGTAGTTTTACTTGGGGAGCTATTAACATTTGGTGGCGGGGCTGTTAACGGGAAGGTTGAGAAGTGCGATCGCCCGGTTGAAGGCTGCTGTGAATTACTGTCTTATCGCAATTCTGCCGTCGCAGGGATGCCCGCGCTTGGCGTGCGGCCACAAGGCCACAACTGCGTCGCGAGTCTCGATCGCCTGTCGGACGATCGCCCCTGCAACTTCCGGGCGGGCTGTCAAATATTCCATCAACTCGTTTTCCACCAAAGATTTAACGATTTCTCCTACCTCCGGGTTGGCTAACCGAGTTCTCGTCGGGCCTTCAAACTCTGGATTCGGTACTTTCAGGGCAATGATACCAGTGAAACCACATTCTAAAACCTTATTCCAGCTTAAAATTGGGTCTGTGTCTTTTAGTTTGCCCAACTCGCGGGCAATATTATTTATCGTGCGCGTCACCGCGAATTGGAATCTGTAAAAGTAAGGACTATAAAAGTAAGGACTATCGTAAATATTCCAAACGCAGTTAGTATAACCAAACAGTCGGCCATAGGTCTGATGTTCCTTTGGAACGTGCCATTGAACAGCTATTTCTACTTGTACCCCGTCTCGATCGCCCTGAATGTAAATAATATCTTCGTGCAGCGGTTCCACATTGGAGTTTAGGTAAGCGACATATTCCCGGATGCCGTCGGGAAAACAATAAGTTTCAATTGAGGGAGAACTGCTGCCTAGCATTTCCAAGCGGTTGTCAGTCAAAATAATTTTCAAACCGGGATTGAGATAAGCAAGCTGCCGCAGGTGAAGGGCGAGAGTCGGGCGATCGAACTGAGTGCCACTCTTGAAAATCTCCGCATCTGGCTTGAAACAAATCGACGTACCCGTGCGGTTTTCAGGGCTGGGTTTAGCTGTTAGTTGCGTAACAGCGATGCCTTTCTCAAAACGCTGGCTGTAAATTTGCTCCTCGCGCCAAACAGTTACCTGCAACCATTGAGACAAAGCATTTACAACTGCTATCCCAAATCCGTGGATACCTCCAGAAACCTTGTAGCCGTCGCTACTCCTGCCGGCAAAGCAGAGAACCGTCAAAACTGCTTCCAAAAATGATTTGCCAGTTTTGGAATGAATCTCGGTTGGAATTCCCCGGCCGTTATCTGTCACGGTAACGGAATTGTCAGCGTTGAGGTCAACTTCGATGCGAGTGCAGTAACCGGCCAGCGCTTCATTAATCGAATTGTCAACAACCTCGTAAACTAGATGGTGCAGTCCTCGCGAGCCGGTGGTACCTATGTACATCCTCGGTCGTTTGCGGACTGCTTCGTGAACTTCGAGAACTTGAATTTGGTCGGCGCTGTAGCTCCCAGTCATACAACAATAGCTCCAATAATGAGGCCTAAAGCCCCAAAAGCTTCTAAAATGGGAAAACTTCTAAAATTATAGCACAAAACGGTTAATGGCGATGCTAGGGCATTCTAAATGGAAATTTATTAGGGGGACGGAGGCGAATAGTTGTGAGATTGCTTCGCGACTTTCCTGGTGCAGCGCGGTAAATGAGTGGATGGAGAGAGGGGAAAGTGGAGAGGATGAGAGTCTGGGAGAGGATTTGACGGTTTTTATAGCGAAATGAAATATGCTTTTGAAATCTGCGACGGCTTATGTTTAGATTAATTACGATTTGTGGGGCGACGGCGACGGGGAAGTCGGGAGTGGCTTTGGCTGTGGCTTCACGACTGCGATCGGCAATTTTGAGTGCGGACTCCCGTCAAGTGTACCGCAAATTTGACATCGGGACTGCAAAACCTACAAAAACCGATCGCGCTTTGGTACCGCATCACTTAATTGATATCTGCGATCCGACAGAAACTTTAACACTGGCGGAGTACCAGCAGCAAGCTCAAAAAATAATTGCTGATATCGATTTTCCGGTTTCTCCCCCCCTGTTGTTGGTGGGAGGGACTGGTTTGTATATTAAATCGATTGTCAGGGGTTTGAAAATTCCGAGGGTTGCACCGATGCCCCAATTGCGATCGCAACTTGCGGAACTAGGACAATCTCAATGTTACGCGATCTTGCAGCAGGTCGATCGCTCTGCAGCGGAGAAAATTCACCTAAATGATTCCTTCAGAACCTTAAGGGCGCTGGAAGTATTTTATGTCACTGGGCGCTCGATTTCGGAACAGCAGGGCGAAATTCCTCCGAATTATCCTATTTTACAAATAGGGTTGGATTGTGATATTGATGTTTTGGGCGATCGCATCAAACAGCGCACCGAACAAATGTTAGAACGCGGTTGGGTGAGTGAAGTAGAATTTTTGTCTAAAAAATACGGCTGCGACTTGCCTTTATTGAACACGCTGGGCTATCAGGAAATCAAACAATATTTGGCTGGCGAGATTACTCTGAATCAAGCTAAGGAATTAACAATTTTGCACACGAGGCAATTTGCTAAGAGACAGCGAACTTGGTTTCGAGCTTATCCTGAAATTGAATGGTTTGATGTTAGCGCGCCAGATTTGTTGGAGCGAGTTTGGCAGAGAATGCAGGAGTTTGTTAATCAAGATTTCGGCGATTGGCAATAATCCGAATCTGTTCGGAAAAACTTTTTGTCACCCTCAATAGTCGAGGATGTTTTTTGGGCTGATATCGTTTCCGGTTGCATAGGAATTATTTAACCACAGAGGGCGCAGAGAACACAGAGGAAGAGAAGAGAGAGATGAAACATCCACTTGTTGAGGCACTGTCTGCTATTTTTCGCTGACATACAGCGTATTCCGGGTTGGTGAAATATGCACTCCTAATCTGGTTTCTTTACAGTTAGATAAGCTGTCAACTGATGGTTGTTCGAGAAACCCGGTTTCTGGGGTAGTGCATCTCAATGGAATATGCTGCAAATCAATTGATATATAGCGGTTCTCAAGCTTGGTGAGGTATGCCCGATGCCCGATGCCCTATGCCCTATGCCCTATGCCCTATGCCCACTCCTAGCACCTCATCTTTCTAAGAAAAGATACAACTTCGTCTTTCCCATCCTGACATCTTGAGGAATGTCGAATTTTTTAACCGAACTTGGTATGATTATTTTACGGCAATTTGTTGGAGACTTCTGCCAGTTTAGTCACCATTTGGGATACGGCTTTATCAACTGCCGCGCTCAAAAGTCTGTCTTCATTGCTACTGCCGGAATTACCGCCAATACCTCGGACAGAAAAATTGGAATCGCTTTGATCCACTTCTCCTACTAATTTAGCTGTAGCAAGAATGTCCCCGGAAGCTGTACCGATTAATCGCACATCTATTTGATAGGGCATAGGGCATCTTGCCCGCTCGCGAAATCGAAGGGTGAGCATAGGGCATACCTCACTTTTTTGATAACCGCTATATGTCTTTATAAAAAATTAGGAGCTGTAAAAAGATAAGTAGAAGTGAAGTCAAAAAAAAAGGGGGAAGCTAACAATTCAATGTGATGAAATGTGGTGATTTGTAGGTAATAAGGATAAGAAGCAGTGGATTTAGCTGGCAATTGATGTATCTACCAAAGAAATTGTAGGAGTATATATTGGCAAAAGAGATCAAGCTGGCGCTCAAGAATTATGGGATTATTTGCCACGAGTTTATAGTCAATGTGCCGTAAGTTATACAGACTTTTGGAGTACCTATAGAACAGTTCTTCCTCAAAAAAGATACAAGACAGTAGGAAAGGAGACTAATCTGACAAACTATGTAGAAATATTTAATAATACGCCGAGACAAAAAATATCTCAATTGGTGAGAAAAACTCTTTTATTCTCTAAAAAACTCTCCATCATATTGGCAGCTATTTGGTATTTTATTCATGAGTATAACGCCAGTTTATGTATCAATTAAAATTCTTAACTTTCCTTACTATGCAGGACTACCATTTCTAGGTCTGACATGACACTTTCCTTTGTAAAACAACAATCCCGAACTCAAACACACTCATTAAGTTGTTTCATATCCTCTGGCGGCTGGACTTGCTTTTGCAAACTAATTTTGTCGCCCACTTCATAGCCAGAATTAAAGCCAGCCTCACTGCTGACTTGAGAATCTGTTCTCGTTTTAACTTTAACACCTCGGCCTTTTAAATAATCAGCGATCGCCTGTTGATTCTTCTCAAACATCGATCGCACTACAATCGCAGGAGTCGCCGCCGTATCAGCCGTACCGGGAATCCCAGACTCCTCCATCTCCCGCTTTTGTTCCAGCAATCGCTGTCTCAGCCTTGTGGCGCATCCCACCCGAAAAGCATTCAAATACGCCAATCCCCGGCCACTTCCCTTGCGGTATTTCGCCCGTTTCTCGATCGCAGAACTCAAATACTCGTAAAGGTGCTTGCAAACAATCAGATTTGTAGAGCTTCCCACCAAAAACATATTACCAGTATAAGTGTTCCGCATACCAGTACAACCGTTAGCTTCAGCAATTCCCGACAGCAGCATCATTTTCCAAGTCACAAATTTCGAGGTGGTTTCAACTCCGCTTTCGCCCATTTCTTCTTGGTGATTCGGGCCTAAATCAGCGAGGCTGAGATTGTACTGCGCCAGTAAAACCGAAGCTTTTTCGGCCGCCGCCGTCGATTCATTTTCATTGGATGAGGTAGCGAGGGCTAACAGCTTTTTGATTTTTTCAACAATACTTGTATCTGCCATTGTTCGATCGGTTTTGGGGTGAAAGTACGCCGTGGTAGCGATTTGGGGATAGTTATATTTTACTATAGCGTGGAATGTGCGATATTTTTCAACCGTCTTAGCGTGCAGTCAAAAACCGAATTTTTTAACAAAAAGATGCGTCTTCACGCAAAATTCGCTGAAAAAGTCAGTTTCTTTGGTAACAGTGCGATGTTTTTTCAAGATAATTTGATTCATCTAAATTGTCTGTACCAAAAAGCTGCATTTTTGCCTAAGACGGTTTACTTAAAACTTGTTATAGTTGGAGATTTTTTCCCATACCTCCTAGTCTCCAAGCCATCGAGATAGTAGGGCGTAGCCGAGGAATCTTTGGAAGGTATCAGCAGTTTCAACCCAAGCGTATTAAAATAGAAAATGAGTCGATCGATACTTGACAAATAGCAGGCTAGATGAAAAAATGAATGAGAGTTTGCCGCCGATTTATTTTTATATTCCTAAAAGCCAGTGGCCTGTAGGAAAAATGCCAAAAATTCCTCAAGAATACTGGAAGTGGATGAGTTCTTGGGGTAGCAGGTACGGCCGGGGAAAGTATGATTGGACTCTGCAAACTTATCTTTATTTGAAAGCGGACGGGTTGCCATGTCAATTAATAGATTTTATGCCGGATGAAGGCATCGTGCTGTCCCATCGAGATTTTTTATCCGATAATTTACAACCGCTGCCAAAGTTGCTGGTTGTTTGTATTAAAGTGGATAGAGAACCTCACCCTTACGCTCAGTTGCAAGTAGTGCAGAACGATCGCGATCCGCTATTTAGTCGATCGCCCTTTTTATGGCAGTGTCATCCGCTCAAATTTTGGCTGCAACCAGGGTTAATTCCCCGCGATGCGGGCCGGGGCGAAATCTTTGAAAATGCAGCCTTCTTCGGCGTTTTAGACAGTCTAGCACCGGAATTGCAAGCACCGTCCTGGGGCGAAAAACTCGGCGTTTTAGGTTTGGATTGGCAAGTGGTGGGGTGCGATCGCTGGCACGATTACAGTAAAGTTGATGTGATTGTGGCTGTTCGCAGTTTTGAGGGCGAACTCACTTTTGACTCGAAACCTCCCTCGAAATTGATTAACGCTTGGCACGCGGGCATTCCAGCGGTTCTCGGCCGCGAATCTGCATACCGCAGGGAACGCAAAAGCCAACTCGATTACATAGAAGTAGCTTCGCCGGAGGAAGCGATTGCTGCTGTTGAGATGCTGCGGGGCGATCGTAATTTGCGCGCGGCAATGATCGAAAATGGTAGAATTAGAGCGCAGGAAACGGCAAATGCCCTGATTATTTCGCAGTGGCGCAATTTTTTGACAAACGTAGCCGTTCCTGCATATTATCGTTGGTGTACCGCATCTATTTGGCAGCAGCAAATATTTTTAGCCCGCCGCCATCTAATTATGAAAGCAAACCGCCTCCAAAGCCGCCTCAATCAATTTATCTCTAAGAAATAGCCGTGAAAATTTGCTATTTTATCCAAACTCATCAAAATCCCCAACAAATTTATCGCCTGGTTCGCACTATAAAAAAATCTAGTCCTAATTCTCAAATCCTCATCAATCACAACTTTAATAGATGCGATTTAGACTTGACTCCCCTGCAAGAATTGTCAAACATTCATTTGTTGACGAATCAAGAATATTTAATCCGCGCTGATTTTTCTTGTCAAGTTCAACCGTATTTAAATGCAATTGATTGGTTGTTTGCCAATAATTCTAATTTTGACTGGCTGATTAATTTAACCGGCCAAGATTATCCCACTCAACCTCTGTCAAAAACTGAAGATTTTCTCTCAAAAACTAACTCGGATGGTTTTATTCGGTATTGGGATGTTTTGGCTGAGGGAATACCTTGGGACAAACAGAAAGGATTCAAGCGGTATTATTGTCGTTACTGGCGAATTCCCGGCCGCTGGAGTTACAATTTTTTGAAAGAATTTCAGCAGTTGTCGGCGGTGCAAAAATTGACTCCGCTGCAATTTTACCTGAGTTACGGCCCGCTGGTGGGGATACCGCGCCGATCGACCTTATTTAGCGATCGGTTTATCTGCTACGGCGGCTGGGCGTGGTATACTCTTTCCAGAAAGTGCGTTGAATACATCAAAGATTTTGTTAATACTCGCCCGGATTTTGTGGATTATTATCAAAAAACAGTAGTCCCAGAAGAGTCTTTCGTGCAGACTATCTTGGTCAACAATAAAAACTTAAATCTCGTGAATGACGACAAACGCTATATTGATTATACCAACGCGGTCGCAGGTTCACCAAGAACGCTGACAGTGCAAGATTATGCGACAATTACTAACGGCAACTTTCACTTTGCGCGCAAATTCGATATCAAACAAGATGCGGAAATTCTTGACAAATTAGATTCCTTAATTTTCACTTAAAAAACCAGGTTCGTAGTCAGGACTTCAGTCCGCACATTCCCTAAAAAAAACCAGGTTCGTAGTGAGGAATTCAGTCCGCAAATTCCCCTAAAAAAAACCAGGTTCGCAGTGAGGAATTCAGTCCGCAAATTCCCCTAAAAAAAACCAGGTTCGCAGTGAGAAATTCAGTCCGCCTCAAAACCTGAACGCCAAAGTCCACAAAACGAACAGCAAAACTAAAGTAGTTAATTTTTTAATGAAAGTAGAAAGCAAGGGATTTATCACTATTTTAACAGGTCTTTACTCATTCCAAGATTGCATTCATTTTTTGGTTTCAGTCAGGAAATTTCACCAGGAACCAATTATCATTTTAATAGATAGAGTGCCTCAATTTTTATATCCTTTACTTCAGATATTTGGAAAAGTCATATTGAAACCTGCACCATCTCACGAAAATCCTGTTTTAGCCTCGCGCCAAGCTAAACTGGCTTTGTACCGAGAATCTTCGTTTGACAAAACTATTTATATGGACTGCGATATTTGTTTGTTGTCGCCAATAGATGAAGTTTTCGACTATCTTGACGAAGTGGATTTGTTGGTGACAGAAGATGTGCAGCCAGCAATTGCTAAAGCTGCAAATTTATTAAGAGTTAAGCAAGATATTCTGTCAACTTTGCAGTCTGTTGGATTGCCGCTAAATCAAAATAGCATTCAATACAACGGCGGATTTATCGCTTTTACGAAAAGCAGTAAAAATTGCGAATTCTTCCAAAATTTTAAGAAATATTTCGAGATAGTAGTGGCTAGCCAAAATGTGCTATCATTGAAAGATCAAGGTGCTTTTGCGGCGGCTGTGGAATTTGTCCAACCGAAAATGAAAACATTGTCGCCTGTTTACAACTACTTGGATAAGTGGAAAGATGCTTATGCTATGGACAAACCGATTAAAGTCATGCACTGCACCTATCCCTACCGCCCTCAGTACGCAAAGAACGTGACGCGATCGCTCTTGACTCGAATAGTCGATCGCACTGCTAAAATATTTTTACCAAATCAACTCAACAATCCCTGGCGTTTAAAATAAACTTTCTCTCACTCCGCGCCCTCTGCGCCCTCTGCGGTTCATTAAAAAAAAATATCATTCACAACAAAAGAAATAGGATAGCTCTAGCTGCCGTGCAACATTATACTGAAGAACTCTATCAATACTTGCAAAAAACATCCCAACAATCAGCAAAAGAAATTATTCCTATTCTTTGGGAATTCCTGCAGCCAAAGCGAGTGATTGATGTGGGTTGCGGCACGGGAAATTGGCTGTCAGCATTCAAAGAATTCGGCGTTGAAGATATTTTGGGAATAGACGGTGATTGGGTAGAACCACAAATGCTAGAAATTCCCAAAACCAACTTTTTAGCATTAGATTTAACCGAGCCTTTGCCGATTGAAAAACAATTTGATTTAGTCGTTTCCTTAGAAGTAGCAGAACACTTGCCCTCCGACTGCGCCCGGGTATTTGTAGAGTCTTTAGTGAAACTGGGCCCCGTTATTTTATTTTCCGCCGCAGTACCATTTCAAGGAGGAACAAATCACGTTAACGAACAGTGGCCAGACTATTGGGCAAAACTCTTTCAAGAGCAAGGATATGTGGCGATTGACTGCGTGAGAAATAAAATATGGCAAAACGATCGAGTTAAATGGTACTACGCCCAGAATATACTTATATTTGCTAAGGGGGAATATTTAACAACAAATCCAGTTTTACAAGAAGAGGCAGATCGAACTAACATTTTTCAGCTTTCCTTAATTCATCCAGAGCTTTATTTGCGAACTGCATCAGCAGCCACCAAATTAAGACAAGAAATCAAAGATGCTTTAGCCTTAAAAGATCCGAGGGTTTCCCTAAAAAGAGTATTTTTTGCTTTGCTACCATTGACAAAAGCTTGGTTAAGCAGGAAAATAAAGCAACTTTTTTCAAATAAAATTACCAAGTGAAAGTTTCATTAGTGGTGAGCGATTTATCCGGGGGAGGTGCAATTCGTGCTTTTCTCCTAGCTCAAGTCCTGATCGAGCTTAACTGCGAGGTAGAAGTCGTCGGATTTAAGTTTGGCAAGGAATTGTATGCTATTCCTCCGAGAGACATCCCGGTATGTGCGATCCCAGGAAAAAACTATCCGGGATTTTTCCTGGATTCTCAAAAAGTTTTGAAAAAAATAAATGGGGATATTATTTATGCGGTGAAACCTAAACCTACAAGTTTTGGTTTATCGCTGCTAAAAAAACTGGAGACTCGACGCCCTGTTATTTTAGATATTGATGACTGGGAACTGAGCTGGCTCGGCCAAGATGAATGGAAATATCGTCCTTCTTTTAAACAACTTTATCGAGACATTTTCAAACAAAACGGTCAATTGAGAGAACCGGATCACCCGTTGTATGTCAAGTGGATGGAAAGTTTAATCCACCGTGCTAATGCAGTCACCGTTGATACTAAATTTTTACAACAGCGTTTTGGTGGTGTATATTTGCCGAACGGTAAGGATACTAAAATGTTCGATCCTGCTAAATACAATCCTGAATTGAGCAGAGAGCGTTATGGCTTGTCTGGGTATAGAATATTAATGTTTCCGGGTGCGCCTCGACCTCACAAAGGTGTTGAGGATGTTTTGATGGCCCTCGAACAGTTAAACGAGCCGGATTTAAAACTAGCGATCGTCGGCGGAAGCCCTTATGACGATTATGATGATAGACTTATGCAACAATGGGGGCGTTGGATTGTTAAGCTGCCAAGGTTTCCAGTCGAGACAATGCCTGAAGTTGTGGCGGCGGCTCACGTTGTCGTTGTTCCTCAGCGAGAAACTCTGACAGCGGTGGCTCAGTTTCCGCTCAAGCTGACAGATGGGATGGCGATGGCTAAGCCTGTTTTATCAACTCGAGTGGGGGATATTCCAGCAATTTTAGGGGGAACCGGTTATTTAGTCGAGCCGAGTTCTCCCGCTCAAATTTCCCAAAAAATTCAATGGATATTTCAAAATTTGACAGCCGCGAATTTGCAAGGAATGAAAGCTCGGGAAAGATGCGTGAAAAAATATAGCATTCAAGCAATGGCACCGATACTTTCAGATATAATTTCAAGTAGATTGAGGTGACATTTAAGCGGCTGAATGGAGAAAGAAAAACTGGGTATAATTGAAAAAAATTTTGAGATGCCATACTGTTTAGCTGGGAATGCTTCATGTCTGCCAATAAGCTACTCCTAAAATTTGCCAGACGATATCCCGGCAGGATTTTATTAACTGTGATGCTGGGCTTTTCTGGGGCTTTATTCAGCGGTATCAGCACTACTCTGATTGTACCAGTGCTTTTAAATTTTTTGGATGAAGCGATCGAGCTGCGCGGCGCTCCACCTCTCATTAAAAATTTGATGTATCCCTTTGAAGGAATGCCCGAAAATCAGCGTTTAATGTTGATGACAGCGGCGATTTTTCTCGCAATCTTTTTAAAAAATATTGCGAGTTATATCAATACTTTAGTGGCTACTTCTCTGACGCGCTCTCTGACTTTTGATTTGCGAGAAGCAGGTTTGCGGTTGTTGTTAGAAGTAGATTTAGATTTTTACTCTAAAACTAAAGTCGGGGATTTAATTAATAGATTGGGCGGAGAAATTGGCCGGACGGCTAGTGCAGTTGGCACGGCGATCGGAATGTTTACTACTTCAATTACTGTTTTGGTGTTTGTGGGTTTGCTGCTTTCTATCTCGTGGAAACTGACGGTGACAGCTACAGTGTTGCTGGCGTTAGTTGCTTGGACAAATCAATATATTATTAACCGTTCCAAGTATTTTGGCCACCTGCTTTCTGAAATGTCGAAAGATTATTCGGTTAGGGTGCTGGAAACGATTACTGGGATTCGGTTGGTCAAGTCAACGGGGAACGAGGAAAGGGAGTATCAGCGGATCAAGCATTTAATTCAAAGGCGAGAACAAGCAGATTTTATGGCTCAGGTAAATTATGCGGCGATCGCCCCAATTAACGAAGTTGTTAATTTGATAGTTATAATTTTGATTGTATTTATTGGTCGCACAATATTTACAAATGAAATAGAGTCTATTTCAACAGTTTTATTGACCTATTTGTTGGTACTTTTTCGGTTAATTCCTTTGATTTCTCAGTTGAATAGCGGGCGCAGTCAATTTGCGAATACGTCGGCTAGTGTAGAGGTAGTGAATGATTTTTTGAGCTGCGACGACAAACCGTTTATGCTGAACGGTTCTGTGCCGTACACTCATTTGCGCTCGGGAATTAATTTTAATAAAGTATCTTTTAGTTATCCGAATCACAAGAGTTTAGTTCTTCAAAAAATTGATTTATTTCTTCCTCACGGTACTACTTTGGCTTTGGTAGGAACTTCGGGTTCTGGTAAGTCAACTTTGGCAGATTTACTGCCGAGATTTTACGATCCTACTGAAGGTAATATCTCGATAGATGGCACGGATTTGCGCGAATTTGAGCTAAAAGGTCTCAGAAAAGCGATGGGTATTGTTAGCCAAGATACGTTTTTGTTTAATGCTTCAGTGCGCGAAAACATTGCTTACGCTAGGCCCCAAGCGACTGAGGCAGAAATTGTGGAAGCGGCGCGGGGAGCGAATGCTTATGAGTTTATCGAACTGTTGCCGGAGGGGTTGGATACTCAAATTGGCGATCGGGGTGTAATATTATCGGGAGGGCAGCGTCAGAGAATTTCCATTGCTAGAGCTTTGCTGCAAAACCCAGAAATCTTAATTTTAGATGAGGCTACGAGTTCCCTAGATACGGTTTCCGAAAGATACGTGCAATCGGCGATCGAGAAATTGAGTTGCGATCGCACAACCTTAGTAATCGCCCACCGCCTCTCCACAGTCCAAAAAGCCCACAAAATCGCCGTAATCGATCGCGGACAAGTAGTAGAAATAGGTTCCCACGAAGAATTGCTAGCAAAAGGAGGTTACTACACTCGCTTGTATTCAGTGCAATTTGCCGAAGAAACCGCTCGTGACGAAGCATTAATCAGAGGTTCTTACGAAATTCGCACTCGCCTGACTCCTATGATAGCTTACCTAAAATTGCTAGTAGATGAAATGGTAGACTCTCCCGAAGAAAAAGACGAGTTAATTAGAGAATCATTTCATTCCGCTGCTAATATTTTTAAAACCTTAGAATTTATAGAAAATACTATTAAGCGTCAGACAATTAAAAAGTAGGAAGTTGTTATTGGTTATTGGTTATTGGTTGTTGGTTATTGGTTATTGGTTATTGGTTATTGGTTATTGGTTATTGGTTATTGGGTTCTTCTGGGTTTGAGGGGATTAATGTATAATGAGATACAATGAATACGTGGTGATAGGCATGGACTTGCATCTTGATAGGTTGCTAAATTTACCAAATACAACCATCGAAAGTTTTACGGAAGAAGAAAATAAAATTATTCTCAAGCTGAGATTCTTACATGATGAAGCTCCTTGCCCCCATTGTAATACGCAGAGTAGAAAATTAAAACAAAATCGACCGATACTGATTCGAGATTTATCAGTATTTGGCAAAGTAATTTATTTAAATACGCCACGCCGCCAATTTTATTGTCATCAGTGTCAAAAACATTTTACGGGAGAATTACCCTTTGTAGATTGGGAAAGACGATACACACAAAGATATGAAGAGTATGTTTATCAACGAGTGCAAAGTGCGAGTGTAGAGCAGGTAAGTCGAGATGAATTTTTGAGTTGGGAGCAAGTACAGGGAATATTTAACCACCAATTTTCTCTAAAAAAAAAGGAGAATTGGGAAGAAGTAAAACGGGTGAGTATTGATGAAGTGAGTAAACGCAAAGGATATCAAAATTTTGTCACGGTCGTATCAAATATTGACTTAGGAGAATTGCTAGAAGTGATTGATAGTCATAAACAAGATGACATCATTGAAATCCTTAAGCAGCAACCAATTGAGATAAGAGAGAAAGTTGAGGAAGTCAGCGTTGATATGTGGGGAGGATTTCCAAAAGTTGTAAAAGAGGTATTCCCAAATGCAAAAATTGTCATCGACAGATTTCATGTCATGCAGCCAGTGATCAAAGAGTTAAATCAATTGCGTAAACAAACTGGAGTTAAGATTAAAGGCAGTCGCTTTATGCTGCTAAGAAATAATATTGATTTAACAGAAGAAGAAAAAGTGAAATTGGAAACTGTCTTGAAGTATTCTAAGCGTTGGCGATTAGCTTATACTCTAAAAGAAGATTTTAGGAGTATTTTTGAAACTTGTAAAACCCCTGAAGATGGTCAGGAACAATTGAAAGAATGGCTTCAAAAAGCTAAAGTTGTCTACGGAGCAGTTTTGGAAACACTTCACAACCATCTAGACAATATTTGTAATTACTTTTTCAACCGTACATCTAGTGGTGTGATGGAGGGACTTAATAACCGAATCAAATTAATTAAACGACAAGCCTATGGCTTTTTGAATTTTGTAAACTTTCGTTCTAGATTATTAGCCTGTCTTTCTCATTAGCTTTACTTATCCCCATAAACCCAGAAGAGCCGGTTATTGGTTATTGGTTATTGGTTATTGGTTATTGGTTATTAAGTTGTCGCGCATTTAAATTATATTTTTTCCGGAAAAATATGTTATAATTAAAGGCTTTGAGTTTTAGATCCCAGAGCTAACTCATAATTGTAAAGTGCTGATATAACCCCACATTCCGCAGATATTTAGACAAATTTAATAGTTTTAAATTTGTCGGCATAAAGCCATGAAATCAACATATAGCAACGGTATCAAGTATTTCCAAAAGTATATAATAGAGTCCGGAACACAGGTGTAAAAAATCAGGAATCAGCCCCCAGTCGAAATAAAAGTCCTCAACATAGATCGTTTAGGAATAATAGCCTAAATTATCGATGAAATGGAACTGGTAGAATTAGTGAATAAACAAATCGGTATCAAAGAAAAAGAACTCCTAACTCCCGGACAAGTAATAAAAGCAATGATTTTGAATGGATTAGAATTTTTGAGTGCCCCTTGATACTTATTTGAACAATTTTTTGTCGGCAAAGCAACATCACATCTGATTGGAGAAGGAGTATTACCATCACATTTAAATGATGACCAATTAGCCAGAGCATTAGACAAATATTATGCAGCAGGCACAACACAACTATTTACAACAATCGCTATAAAAGCTGCCGAAAAATTTCAAGTAAAAATGAAGAGCATTCATTTGGATGGAACTTCAATGTATGTACATGGGGAGTACGCAAAGCCGTCAGAAAAAGGAGTCAATTCAGTTAAGATTGAGTCAGAAGTGAAAATTCAAGAATCATCGCATGAATCAGAGATGAAAACCATCGAACTCAAACATGGATATTCGAGGGAGCATCGACCAGACCTCAAGCAATTTATTGTTGATATGATTTATACAGGAGACGGAGATGTACCATTATATTTAAAAATAGACTCAGGAAATATCGATGACAAAAGTGTATTTGTAGAGCGATTAAAAGAATTCAAAAACTCCTAGAATTTTGAAGGAGTAAATGTAGCAGATAGTGCCTTATATACCAAAGATAATATCATCGCTCTGAGAGAAATGAACTGGACAACTAGAGTTCCTTTAACTATAAAAATGGCTCAGGCAATATTAAATATCGAAGGTCACCAATGGACAGAGAGTGAACAGGATATAAAATGGTCGAAAAAGAAAGTGATTATGGAGAAGTCAAGCAAAGATGGTTAATCGTAGAAAGTGAAGCGAGAAAAAACTTAAGTATTGAACAAATAAATAAGCAAGTAGAAAAACAAAAAGAAAAAGCATCAACCTCTATACGCAAGCTATCCCAGCCAAATTTTGCTTGTGAACCCGATGCTAAAATGGCTCTCGAAAAATTATCAAATTCATTCAAATATCATACAATAAACCATATTCAATATCAAAAAAACGCCGAATATGGGCAATCAGTTAGACCCAGTAAATTGGCAATACCCACTCAAATTACTTATCGAGTAACAGGTGAATTAGAGACTAAATTAGAAGTAATTGAAGCTGAAAAAACTGGGGCAGGCAGATTTATTTTAGCAACAAATTTTATCGACAAGAATGAATTGAGTAATGAGAGCGTACTCAAAGAATACAAAGCCCAACAATCGACAGAAAGAGGATTTAGATTCCTGAAAGACCCGTTGTTTTTTACTTCAAGTGTCTTCGTAAAAAATCCTCAGAGAGTAGAAGCAATTGCCATGATAATGGGACTGTGTTTGTTAGTCTATACCCTAACACAAAGAAAGCTAAGAAAAGAATTAGAATTTTCAGGAAATTCGGTCAATAATCAGGTGAAAAAATCAACAAATAAACCGACTATGCGCTGGATATTTCAGGTATTTCAGGCAGTACATTTGATAACGGTAAATGGACACAAGCAAGTGAGCAATTTAACGGTAGAACATCGAAAAATTCTCTCTTGTTTAGGGACAGTCTGTCGTCAATATTATCTGATTATTTAATCAGAGAGATTTGCCGTCAAATTGAGATACTTGTCGAGCCAATAAATTTCGACCCAGACAATAATGTTCTAGGTCAAAAAAACTGTGGATTTATTGGAGTATATTGCCTAATAAATTGAGCAAGTTATTGTCACCGAAAAAAACCGGGATTCAACTTGAGAGTATCCGCTCAATAAATAGGGGTAACAGCAAAAAAAAAGGTTCACAATCTAGGCACAGCATGGTAGAATATGATTCATGACGCAAGAATCATCTCCTCAAAAATTAGTAGAAACCTTACTGCAAAGCATTGAGCCATCTGCCATTGCAGACGAATCATTGCGTCGTACTGTGTCCATATTGCTGAACCTCATAGAACAATTACAAGCAGAAACCAAAGAATTACGGTCAGAAAATCAAAGATTAAAATCCGAAAATAATCGTCTGAAAGGAGAAGAGGGCAAACCAGAGGTTAAAGCTAATGGGCCGAAAAAGTCAAAAGAAAACTACTTATCCGAGAAAGAGCGAAAAAAACCAAAAAAACATATTAAAAGTAGTAAAAATACTCTTGTCAAAGTTGACAGAGAAAAAATCCTCGAGTATCCCCAGGCCGAACTACCATTCGATTCAGAATTCAAGGGTTATGAAGAGGTAATAGTTCAAGACATTTTAATGAAAACAGATAACGTGTTATTCCGGAAACAGAAGTATTACTCACCTTCAGAAAAGAAAACATACATTTCACCGTTACCATCCGGCTATGATGGGGAGTTGGGTCCCGGAGTAAAAGCCTTAGTTATGAGCCTGTACTATGGAGGTAACATGACTCAAGGAAAGCTGTTAGATTTTTTAAGCAATATTGTGATTTCCATGTCAGCCGGTTATTTATCAAATCTACTGTTGAAAAAATCAGCAAATTTTGAATCAGAATTTAACGAAGTGTATGTATCCCGATTAGCAAGTAGCCCCTCTGGCAACACTTAGACCAAACAAGTGCGCGTGTTAAAGGAGTAAATCACACTACAAATATAATTTGCAACCAATTATATACAGTTTATTCTACAACCTTAAGAAAAGACCGATTAAGCGTACTTGGAGTATTTACAGAACAACCGAGAA